>DASWJH010000079.1 GCA_036397255.1 Nitrospiria bacterium | reverse complement strand
GAGTGCGCGGATTCCATCGGGGCCAGGAAACTAATCAGATTTCCACTCACAGGCCGGATATATGTAAGCAATCTGTTCCTTGTTTGCCTCAATTGAAAAACATCCTTGCGAAACGGGATGGGTCCATATATGTTCTTGGGAGGATCTGTTTCATTGACAGTCCCCCATGATTATGGTAAAAGACATTAATTGAATCTGCTGATTAAACTCGAATTATTAAGTACTTAGAGGAGGATCTTACCCCTTTCCGAATGGCTCTTTTTAACTATGCAACCCGTGAGATCAATGCAAAAATAGTTTATTATGGAATTGGTCTTTCCGGTAAAACAACGAATATCCAACAAGTATACCAGCGGTTGTCCGCTCAGGGGAAAGGAAAGCTTGTCACCATTCCCACCTATGGGGACCGGACCATTTTTCTGGACTTTTTTCCCGTGGACGTCGGTGAAATTAATGGTTTTAAACTTCGTTTTCATCTCTATACCGTTCCCGGGCAGGTTTTTTACAATTCGACCCGAAGGCTGGTTTTAAAAGGGGCGGACGGAGTTGTCTTTGTTGCAGACTCCCAGCGGGAGGCTCTCGATTCAAATATTCAAAGTATAAAGAATTTAAAACAAAACCTGTCCGAAGAGGGAATTAATCTCGACCAATTCCCTTTCGTGATCCAGTATAATAAGCGGGACCTACCGGAGGTCTTGAGCCTTGAAGAACTCAATGAACAACTCAATGAAAGGGGCGTTCCGGTTTTCGAAGCAGCCGCTGTTTCCGGAGAAGGCGTTGTAGAGACGCTGAAGGCAATTGGAAAAGTGGTGGTGAAGGACCTGAGACGATCATTGAGTAAACGGGAAGGAATTCGGACTGGTGAAGTATCCCCTGTCGGGTCTCCTTCCAAAGAATCATCGGAGGCAACGGTTTCGGCTGGGTTTTCCCGGGGGTCCAAGCCAAGGGGAGGGGTTGAAAACCCCTCTGTTGAAGAGAAGGTTTCTGCAACCACCCAATCTTCCGTATCTGTTTCGGTGGATATCAAAAAGGAAGTTCCTTCTTTTGAGGGAGACAAAGAAAAAATTTCTGAAATGTCTCAAAAGGAGGAAGGGGCTAACCCCCAGCGAATAATTTTCAACCTGTCCCTAGAAATCGAGTTAGAAGAGAAACAAGGGGAATGGAAACCTAAAAATGTTGTGGTAAAAAATTTGGATAAGGGAGAATCTTAGATTAAACCATCAACCCCACCTTCCTCGGGGGGACCGAAAATTCATTGGCCATAAAAAATGGGCCCTTGAAATAAAACGATCCCAAAGGGTTTTTTTATCATTAGCAGGGTGTTGGAAAAGTATGTATTTGTGCGTTAGGTCGTCATTCCCGCGAAAGCGGGAATCCAGAAGCTGTTGATTTTAAAGAGCCTGGATTCCCGATAAAACCATTCGGGAATGACGGATTCGGAGTTTTTCAACATCCTGTTAGGTTTTAGGAGGAAATCGATGTCCGGACATTCAAAATGGGCTACAACCAAACATAAAAAAGCCGCGGTTGACGCCAAGAGAGGAAAAATCTTTACACGAATCATTAAAGAGATTGCCGTTGCCGCTCGGCTGGGTGGAGGAGATCCTGATGGAAATCCCCGTCTTCGTACTGCTGTAGCAAAAGCGAAAGAGAGCAACATGCCCGCGGACAATATTAAAAAAGCAATTCAACGGGGGACGGGTGAGCTCCCGGGAGTCAATTATGAGGAAACGGTTTATGAAGGGTACGGCCCCGGAGGGGTGGCCATTTTGATTGAAATCATGACCGATAATAAGAACCGAACCATTTCAGAAATCAGGCAGTTAATGGGAAAAAATGGGGGAAATTTGGGAGAAGCGGGGTGTGTTTCATGGATGTTTGAAAAAAAAGGATACATTGTTGTGGAACATGAAAAAATTGACGAAGACCGCCTAATGGGGATGGTCTTAGAGGCAGGTGCCGAAGATATGAAAACAGAGGGAAACCAATATGAGATTTTTACTTTTCTTAAGGATTTTGAAGGGGTAAAAGGAGTTCTTGAAAAAGAATCCATTGAAATGGTCCTTTCAGAGATTACCGCCATTCCTCAAACCCATATTAAATTGGAAGGGAAGGAGGCCGAGCAGATGTTGCGCCTCATGGAGGCTCTTGAAAACCATGATGATGTCCAAAACGTTTATGCTAATTTTGATATTCCCGATGATGTTATCGAAAAGGCGGCGGCAAAATCATAATACAGGAAAAGGCGATGCGTGCGCTGGGTATTGACCCTGGGACAGTAGCCACCGGATACGGAATTGTTGATTATAAAACGAATAAACTGAGTTTCATTGCTTCGGGAACCATTAAGACTTCCTGGAGTTCCCCCCTTCCCCTTCGTCTTCAAACAATCCACAACAAGGTGCTTGAGTTAATTGATCAATATCACCCCCAGATCATGGTTGTTGAGGACACTTTTGTAGGGAAAAACTTTAAAGCAGCATTAAAACTGGGTCAGGCTCGGGGGGTTGCCCTATTAGCGGCACAGGAAAGAAACCTTTCTCTTTTTGAATATTCCCCCACTGCAATCAAATTGGCAGTTACCGGTTACGGTGCTGCCCGGAAAGAGCAGGTTCAGATAATGGTTTCTCGGCTTTTATCCTTTCAGGAAGAATTTTCATCGCAACACGCTTCTGATGCGTTGGCAGCGGCAATTTGTCATCTTCATTCCGATCGGTTGCAAAGATTGGTCCAACCCGGGACTGATCAATCAGGGTTTTAGTGTCCTGATTTTTTAAGCGATGTCTTTAGAAAGAAATTTGGAAATGATTGCATCCTTAACCGGTAAGCTATTCTTTAAAAATCCTCAGTATCTAATCGTGGATGTGAACGGGGTAGGGTATAAGGTTTTTCTACCCTTATCTTCCTTTTACGGTCTTCCGGAGGTGAACGAGCAGGTCGTTCTGTTTACACATACCCATGTTCGAGAAGATGCCCTTCAACTTTTTGGTTTTCTCACCACCGATGAGTTTGATGTTTTCCTGCTTTTGCTTGGCACGAATGGAGTGGGTCCCAGGCTTGCCTTGAATATTCTGTCTGGGCTTTCGGTTCCCGATATTAAAATGGCCATCGAAAAGGGGGACGTTAGGCGGTTGGCTTCCATTCCTGGCGTAGGGAAAAAAACAGCAGCACGGCTGGCTTTGGAGTTAAAAGAAAAGATAGGGGGCCTTCCTGTTTCTCCTATTCAATCTTCTGTGGGGTATGTTTTCAATTCGGAACCTCAGGAGCGTATTAGAAACGATGCCTTAGCAGGATTGGTTTATCTGGGGTATCCCAAGGCTCAAGGCCGGGATGCCATTGAACAGTTACTAAAAGGGGCCCAGATTGCTCCCTCCGTGGAGCAATTAATTAAAGATTCTTTAAGGCTCCTTTCCCGTGGATAAACTTCTCCGTTTTTATTTTCCCTTCTGCTTTTCCAAAAAACATCGATTTAAAATCATTATTTTAGAATTTAGGCTCAAATTTCCGGTTCCTATTTTTTTTTTGTGAATGAAAAGGCCCAAACATTTTTGATATGAACCGTTCAACATTCAAAGTCATCATTGTGGGAGGAGGTGTCTCAGGGCTAGGGGCTGCAGACCGTTTTCAGGAGGCCCGTCATCAAGGAAGTCCCATCTCCTTTACGCTGTTGGAAGGGTCCCATCTGTTTGGTGGGAAAATCATCACACAAAGGGAGGGAGGGTTTTTAATTGAAGGGGGCCCTGAATCATTTGTGTCTTACAAACCGTGGGCCTTGGAGGTGTGCGAGCGGCTAGGCCTGGTTTCCCAATTGATTGAAACCAATCGTGAGCAACAGCGTGTGTATACCCTTCGGGCTGGACAACTCCTTGAGCTACCACAGGGCCTATTGGTTCCCACCCGTCTATTTCCCTATTTGACTTCCTCTGTGTTGTCTGGTTGGGGAAAGGTTCGAATGCTAGGAGATTTGGTTCTTCCCAAGTTCAGGGGCACTCAAGATGAATCTGTTGCTGCTTTTGTTCGACGGCGACTGGGTAGAGAAGCATTGCTCAGGCTTGTGGAGCCTTTGCTCAGCGGAATCTATGCAGGAGATGTTGAGCGGATGAGTTTAAAATCTGCCTTTCCGCTATTTTATGATCTTGAACAGGAATACGGAAGTTTAATTCGGGGTCTTCTTGAAAGACGAAAGGGTTTAAGAAACAAACCAAACAAAGAAGGAATAAAATGGACCACCTTTGTCACGCTGAAAGAAGGGACCGGGCAATTGGTGGATGCGTGGGTCAAGCATTTGTCTCCTTTTTCCATGGTATCTGGAAAAAAAGTGGAACAGATTCAACCAAAAGGACCCCGATCTTACCGGGTGATGATAGAAGGGGGGGAAGTGATGGAAGCCAATGCCGTGGTTTTAACGGTTCCCGCCTTTCAGGCGGCTCGACTGGTAGAAGGGTTTTCTCCCGCCCTTTCAGGGACGCTGAAAAAAATCCCTTTTGCATCTACGGCAACTGTTTCCTTAGGTTTTCGTCAGGAAGAAATTCCTCGGCCTATGGATGGATATGGTTTTATTGTTCCCCGGGTTGAAGGTCGCCGAATCTTGGCAGCTACCTGGACATCTACAAAATTTCCCTATCGGGCACCCCCTGGCCATGTGCTTCTACGGTGTTTTCTGGGAGGAACCTTGGGACAGGAAATTCTTTCCCTGGGGGATCAGGAAATGATCCGAGTGGTGCGAGAAGAGCTTCGGGGCATTATGGGGATTTCCGCAGAACCGGTGTTTTCAAAGGTTTTTCGTTGGGACAACGCAACCCCCCAATATACGGTGGGTCATCAAAACCGGTTGGACCTTATTGAGGAAGCGCTCCGAGGATTTCCATGCCTGGTATTAACGGGTTCCTCCTATCGAGGGATCGGAATTCCAGATTGTATCCACCAGGGGACCCTTGCGGCGGAGCGAATCTTAAAAGATTTTTTCCGGGGGTCCACTGTTTCCCCCATTGTTTAACCCCCAAGCAGGTCTAACATGGATTTTAAATCCCGAGAAATACATGTAAAAATAGGGGTATCTCTTTCTGTATATAAGCGTCCCTGGGTTTCCCGTAATTCCATCACGAGATCTAAAAATTCATCCGGTTTGTCGGTTTCAAAGGCCACCACAAATTCTTGATCGTCTAACCCAAAGGAATAGGCGGTGTTGAGTTTCACCGATGGAAATTTCGTCCCAACTTCGATATGCTCATCCATCATACCCTGCCTGGCATACTTGGTCAGCAAATACCATTCTGGAGTTTTTACAAAGGGATATATAAAAAGATATTGTGCTTTTCCCGGAACAATTCGGAGTCTTTGCTCTTCATGCTCTGGATTAATCTTATCGACATAAACGGACCGCTTACTCATGGCCAGATAAGAATAGGGGGTCAATAGGTATTGTCCCAATTGGGTGGCTAAAAGTTTTGCGGTAAATTCCTGAATTAGCTCCAGGGAGTAGCTGATCCGCCACATCATAAAATCGCAATCGCTTCGTGTTCCCACCGTAGAGAAGGTCCGGATGATTATTTGGTCATTTTGGGTATATTGGTTAACGATGGTAGAGAACTCTTTTTTCCCTTGTTCTCGTGTGGATAGGGAAAGGCGACGCCAGGCTGGATCAACTTTGTAGAACAAAAAACTAACATATTGGCGCCGAACCGCTTTTTTGGATGGGGTTTGTGGGGCCTCCTGGCCCTCCTTATCCAAGGGCTCACCCCTTTCCCGGGCTTCTGCTGCCCGGGCCACGAGGTTGGCATCGATTTTTTGAAAACCCTTGGCCTTAGCATAGGTTTCTACCCCTTTCATGGCTGCTTTCCTGACCACACTGGGAACATTTTTCATTAGATCTTTTGCTTCCTCTGTCCATTCAATTTCTAAACCTTGGGGTTGATTTCCTTTATTTTTTTCTGTTTCACCCATTTTTTTAATCCTCCATCCTGAGTGGTTCTAACCGTTGTCTTAATTATTTTTCGTGATGGATTAACCAATCCTCACTTTTTTCCCATTTTACTGTATAGAGATGATGATAGAGTCCTTTTAAATTTAAAAGCTCCGTGTGGGTTCCTTTTTCTACGATTTCCCCGTCTTCCAGGGTTAAAATAATATCGGCATTCTGTACCGTGGTCAGCCGATGAGCGATCACAAAGGTGGTTTTCCCTTCCATGAGTCTTTGCAATGCTTCTTGAATGAGCATTTCAGACTCGTTATCCAAAGAGGAAGTTGCCTCATCCAGCAATAGAAGTCTTGGGCGCTTTAAAATGGCCCGGGCAATGGCAATTCGTTGTCGTTGCCCCCCGGAAAGATTAATTCCTTTCTCCCCCACGATGGTTTGATATCCCCGGGGTAAAGCAGATATAAATGGATGGGCATTGGCCGCTTTGGCGGCTGCCACAATCTCATCCTCCCCTGCATCCAATTGGCCATAAAGAATATTTTCCCGGATGGTTCCACCGAATAAAATCGTCTCCTGAGAAACCAACCCGAATTGGGAATAAAGAGATTTTAATTGGACCTCCCGAATCGGTTGTCCGTCAATTTCGATCCATCCCTCGGTTGGGTCATAAAAACGATGGAGGAGATTGAGTAGGGTGGTTTTTCCTGCCCCACTGGGTCCCACCAAGGCGATCACTTGGCCGGGGGCGACTTTGAATGATATATTCTTGAGTACTTTGGCTCCAGGCTCATACGAAAACCCCACGCCGTGAAAGGTCACTTTTCCCTGAAGGGGGGGGAGAGGGGGAGCCTGTGGGTTCTGGGGAATAGTGGACTCAAGATCCAAAATTTCAAAAACCCGTTTGGTTGCCCCCTGGACCTCTTTGAGTTGGGAAAAAACCCTTGCAAAGGAAGAAAAGGGTCCCATGAGGATTCCCCCGTATAAAACAAAAGCCACCAAATCCCCAGGGGTCATGTTCCCTTGAATGACTTGGTAACCCCCGTACCAAAGAACGCCCGCTGCACCCATCAGGGTTAAAAAAGTGATGACGGGAATAAAAACCGCAAAAACCCACGCTTTTTTCAAGGCCAAATCAAGGGTTTGATTGACCGTGTGCTTAAATCGGTCCGCTTCATAATCTTCTCGCACAAAGGATTTTACAATCCGAATTCCGGAAATCACCTCTTCCAAAATCGTTGAGGTCTCTGCCATTCGGTCTTGGACGGCCGTTGAAAGGGCTTTTAATTTTCGGCCAAAAACCTTTGCGGTAAGGATCACAAAGGGAACAACGATGAGGATCATTAAACAAAGTTTCCAGTTCATATAGATCAAAATTCCTACCGCTCCCAATAAAATTACCCCCTGTTTGGCCAAATCAACCGGAACGGTGGTGGAAATGGTTTGAATCGTTCCTACATCATTGGTTAACCGGGAAAGGATTTCTCCTGTTCTCCTTTTTGAAAAAAATCCCAAAGAAAGACTTTCCAGGTGCCGGAAAAGACTGTTCCGAAATTGAGCTATAATTTTTTGCCCTACCAAGGCGACCATATAGCTTTGCCCGATGGAGAGGATGCTTTGCAGAAGGAAGAAAACCACCAAAATATAAATGGTCGTTGTGAGGGCAGAAAAATCATGTTGTACCATGACGAGATCGACCAGGCCACGAATTTTCCAAAGAATTCCAAGAGTGATGGTTGAAACCCCCATTAACAAAAGAGCTGCCAAAGTGAGGGATTTTAAATGGGGTTTTAAATACGAGAAGAGGCGGAAAAGATCCCGATAACCCGATTCTGGTTTCCCGAAATCCCCGTTTGCATTTTTTTTAAAATTTTGAGTCAATGGTATTTCTTCTTTTCCTGATTTACTCCAAAAGGACCTTTGTTCTAATAAAATCAGATGTTTTGGCGTTCCTTAAAGGCCATCTGGTTTTTGGGTTCTTTGGTAAGAATCATTGTGCGGCTTTACGAAACTCTAAATGATCTATTTTAACAGATTGTCCTCCATGGACTCAAGGGGATTCAAGGGGGGTGTAATGGAGACTACATTATTTACATTGGCGGTGTTTTATGCTATCAAAATCTTGCCATTTATAGGAAAAATGGGTTTGCCTAATTTTAGCATGAGGAGGATACGATGAATTTGAAGGATTCCACTATCTTGTTTCGGCCTAGGTGGGTTCAATTTGAAAATAATCAAATCCATTTTTTTGTGGATGATGAAGCCCCGAATTGGATTTCAACCGATGAGCGGGGAGGTCAAATTTTAAATCTGGTGGATGGGAAAAGGAATTTGGGTGACCTGATTAAGGAATACCGAAAAGAATATGGGTTGGACAGTGCCGTGGCCTGGCTCCATGTGTATGATTTCGTAAAAGCGGGCATCCGACATCAAATGCTTTTCTTAGATCCTGTTGAGCGGGCTCCCTATACGGGAAGAGGAGATTACTTAAAACCCGTTAAGCTCAATGAATTTTGGATTCATACGAATAATTCATGTAATTTAACCTGTACCCATTGTTTGGTTAGCTCCCACCCTGGGGGAGACCCTGGCCTTTCCACCCAGAACCTTATGAAGGTAATTAATGAAGCCTACCAGCTGGGAGCTCGCCGATTTTATTTTACAGGTGGAGAACCGTTTTTGCGAAAGGATATTTTTGATCTCATCGAGCATATTACCCAAAACAAAAAAGCAGAATTGATTATTTTGACCAATGCCACCCTCTTTCAGGATGGTCGGTTAAAGCGCTTAAATGAGGTGGATCGGGATAAAGTTTTCCTTCAAGTCAGTTTGGACGGTTCTACCAAGCATTTTAATGATCCCATTCGGGGGGATGGAACCTTTGCTAAGATTACGGAGGGATTGCGTCTGGTAAGTGATTTAGGGTTTCATACCTCCTTAACGGCCGTGGTTACAAATGAAAACTTTCAAGATATTTCGGGTCTTCCTTTTTTGGCAAAATCATTGGGGGCCCAATCCATTCATTTAATGTGGCCCCATCGAAGAGGACGGTTGTTGGAATGTGGAAACGGAAATTCCATTCCAAGCAATCCAGAGCTTCTCCAATTGGTTCGAACCGTTAAGAAGAATTCGGAGGAAGTAGGGATTGTCCTGGATAATTATGAGTCTTTTAAGATGCGTGTGAATTCTCAACCTGGAACCAAATACGATTTGAGTAATGCCTGTTGGGATAGCTTGTGTTTATATTCAAATGGACACCTTTTCCCATCCGCCGCCTTTGCGAACCACCCTTCTTTGGATATGGGAGATGCGGTGGCTGGCTCCATCCAGGAATTTTGGTTCAATAGTCCTGTGGCAAAGGCCTTCCGGGCTGCAACCCTGATGCGTAAAGCCGGTATCAAGGAAAATCCCTTTCGCTTTATGACGGGGGGAGGAGATGAAGAGCATACTTATTTTTTGAGTGAGACCCGGAAAAAAAATGGGAATATATTAGAAGAAGATCCGTATGATTCCTTTTACCAAGAGATGGTCCGAGATATTATGTTGGACCTTTCCAGAAAAAAGAAGGAGGCCTTAAATGACCGATCCGGATATTCTTCTCCGGTGATATTCCATGCCATGGGGGAAGGAGCCTTGGTTTGTGGAACCACGGGATTGGAACTTTTGACAGAGAACCAGGTGCATACCCTTCATTCCAACTGTGTGCTTTCCTTCGATGTGGAAAAACCTCATCAGATCGTTAAAAAGTTCTATGGAAAGGCCGCTGAAAAGCCTCAGGCGGAGCTTTGTTGTCCCGTTCATTATGATCTTGAGGAAATCCAGCATATACCAGAGGAGGTTTTGGAACGCTTCTATGGGTGTGGGTCCCCTGTAACCCTTGCAGGCCTGAAACCGGGAGAATGGATGCTGGACTTGGGGTCCGGGGGAGGAATTGATTGTTTTATTGCCGCGAAAAAGGTAGGGCCGGAAGGGAAGGTCATTGGGGTGGATATGACGGACCAAATGCTAGAGGTGGCCCGACGGAATAAAGTTTCAGTTTCTCAAAATCTTGGATTTGATGTGGTGGATTTTCAAAAAGGTTACCTGGAAAAAATACCGGCAGAGTCTCAATCGGTGGATCTTATAACCTCCAATTGTGTCATTAACCTATCCCCAGATAAGAATCAGGTATTTTCGGAAATGTGGCGGGTATTAAAGGACCAGGGGAGAATTGTGATATCGGATATTGTTTCGGATCGCCCCACCCCTCCCCATATCCGGATTAATGAGCAGCTATGGGGGGAATGTCTTTCCGGGGCCCTGACCGAGGAGGAGTTTTTGGCAGGATTGGAAAAGGCAGGGTTTTATGGCCTTGAAGTTTTAAAAAAGGATTATTGGAAAGAAGTAGAGGGGTACCACTTTTATTCTGTAACGGTCCGTGGTTTTAAATTTGAAAAAAAAGGAAGGTGTGAATATTTGGGGCATCAGGCCATATATCGAGGGCCGTTTAAGGCTGTAATGGATGAAGAAGGGCATTTCTTTCAAAGGAACGATGCTTTGGAGGTTTGTACCGATACGGTTGAAAAATTACTAAAAGACCCCTACTCTCATTGGTTTACCATTGTTGAGCCTGACCGTACCATTGTGGAAGTCAACGCTCCGGTGGGAAGTTGTGCCCCTAAGGAAGATGAAGAAAAGTGTTGTTGAGGATTTTTTTTCCCCAATCCCTTCTAGGTTAAAAGAAACCCATTGAAAAAAGGGGGAGAGTCCCATATGTCCAGTCCCTCATAGGTGATCCTGTTGGTTGGGTTTTAGGAGGTTGAGTTTGTGGTTGTATATTCCAAGTGAATTTCGTATAATAGCCCAAAACTAAGGTTGGGTGATTGATGGAAAAGAAAAAAGAAAAAGAGAAAAAAGAAGGTCTCCCAGAGGAGGCAAAAAAGAAGAAAGATCAGTCCTTAAAGAAGGAAGATCAGTCTTTAAATGTCATTCAGGACCCCTATGAGTTCCCATCCATTCATGAAGAAATGGCCGATCTATTTGATGAAGATAAGGTCACCCACAAACACGGGGGTACTGAACCTGAAGCGGATTGAACCCCTCATGTTAGCCTTAATTCCATTCTAATTTTTCCTTGAAATGTTTGTCTCTATCCTTTCCTTTTCAGTATAGAAGAAAAACCCTTCTAGAAAGTTTCCTGTAAATTCAACTTAATTTAATGTGCTCTTCCATAATGGAGTTTCGGAATGACCCGGGTTTAATTGGAAAAGGGTTCCTGATGGGTTTTGAAAACCGATATTTTCTTGAACTTCAAGAAAAAACCTGTTAGGTGTTACCCAGGCTATAAAAAAATCCATAGAAGGGGTAAAAATGGAAAAAGTTGACCCTAAAAAGGAATGGGAGGAATGGCATCATCCCGGGGGAAAATTTTACCGCTTGGGGGCCTCCCGCTGTAGTCATACCGATCTGTTGGCCATATTAATTGGGTCTGGCTTGCCCGGCTGGTCAGCAGAACAAATTGCAGAAGATCTCATGATCCGGTTTCAGTCCTTGGAAAATTTGTCCCAACAGTCCTTAGAAGAGCTGATGAAGGTGAAAGGGCTCAAACGGGTTAAGGCCGTTCGGATTGGGGCAGCTTTCGAAATTGCCAAGAGACTTTCTCAAATGTAAATCCGTTATTGGGAAGGATGGTTTTTGTAGGATTTTACAGAGAAAACAACCGATGGTGCGTTGACAGCCCAAGGTTTTGGTGGCAGAATATTTTTTCGTGAAACGACTATCTTAAAAAAGACGTTAATATGGATTTAGAAAAGTTATCGAAAATTGTTAAGGTAAACTTTAAGGGGGGTTCTCAAAACCTCCAGGTTGAACCCCTTCCGGGGGATGCGTCCAATCGAAGATATTACCGTCTTTTTTTAGAAAATGGTTTTGGGTCCTCCATGGTTCTAATGGAGCTTTCGGATCCGGAAAATTTTAAGGCTTCTGAGGAAGAAGTTACCGGAAAACCTTCCCGTATCCAAGAACTTCCTTTTGTTAATATTCAAAAATTTTTAACCAGAAACGGGATCGGGGTTCCTGAAATTTTTCATTACGAAAAATCTGAAGGGTTAATTTTTTTAGAAGATCTTGGGGATCAAACCTTGGAACATGAAATTGCGAAATGCTCATCCTCCTCATTGGAATCCCTTTATTTGAAGGCGGTTGATGAGTTATTGCGTCTTCAGTCCTGTGGCTCAGACCCATCCCAGGGTTCGTGCCTTGCTTTTGAAAGGGTATTTGACACCCCTCTTTTAATGTGGGAATTTGATCATTTTTTGGAATTTGGCATTGAGGCCAGAATTGGGATGAAAATCAAGAATTCCGATCGTGAAAAAATTCGAGGGTTTTTCTTTCAAATATCTGATCAACTCTCCCAAGAACCCCGGTGTTTTACCCACAGGGATTTTCACAGTCGGAATTTGATGATCCATCAGAGCCGAGTTCGGGTGATTGATTTCCAGGATGCTCTTCAGGGTCCCTGTTTATATGACTTGGCTTCCCTTTTGAGGGATTCGTATGTCTCGCTTCCCAATGACCTGATCCAACAGCTTCTGGATTATTTTTTAAAAAGAAAAGAAGAGTCGTCTAAACCCATTTTAGATCCTCTCCACTTTAGGGAAAGATTTGATTTAATGAGTATTCAGAGAAACCTTAAAGCCGCTGGGCGTTTTATTTACATTTCCGAGGTCAAAAAAAATCCCCGTTTTATTCCTTTTGTGGCACCCACTTTGGGGTATGTGAAAGAAAATTTATGCCGGTATCCTTCTCTGACTCCTTTGTTTCAACTCCTTAAGCCTTATATTAGGGAATTTCAAGATTCATGAAAGCCATGATACTGGCGGCAGGATTAGGGACACGCCTCCGCCCGTTAACAGACCATTGTCCAAAACCCCTTCTTCCCGTGGGGAAAGTTCCTTTAATTTTCTATACGCTTTTTTTATTGCGCCATTATGGAATTAAAGAGGTTGTCATTAACCTTCACCATAATGGAAAAATGATTCAGGAGAAGGTGGGGCAGGGTGAAAAATTTGGGATGAAAATTATATATTCAGAAGAGGAAACCCTCCTGGGAACAGGGGGAGGGTTAAAAAAAATGGAATGGTTTTTTAAAAGCGGGCCTTTCCTTTTAATCAATGCGGATATTTTGGTAAACCTCAACCTTCATGATTTATTTTCTTTTCACCAAGAAAAAGGGGGGATGGGAACGCTGGTTCTCCGAAAGGATCCAGATGTGAAGCGGTATGGGGTCATCGAACGGGATATGACTGGTCGTGTCCAAAGGTTTCTTGGAAAACCCAAACGCTTCCAACAACCCCTGGACCTTTTTATGTTTACAGGCATTCAGATTTTAGACCCCGAGATTTTTAGGTTTTTCCCGGAGGCCGTGTTTCATTCCATTACCGATACCTATTTAAAATTGGTAGTCCAGGGAAAGAAGTTGTTTGGATATGAAACCACGGATTATTGGTTAGACTTGGGAACCCCTGCTCGGTATGAGAGGGCCCAAAAGGATTACCGTCTTGGAAAACTTTCATTTGATTTTTTGCCTCCGGGTTGAGCAGGAGGTGGTAAGGAGGGTGAAAATATTGACTCATCCCCACCAAACTATGTTAGTATCATTAAAAAATTTTATGAAAAATAAAAACCATGGATTATAAAGAAACATTAAACCTTCCGAAAACTTCCTTTCCGATGAAAGCCAGCCTTCCGCAAAGGGAACCCCAAATTCTCCAGTGGTGGGAAAAAATAAACCTGAATTTTCTTTTAAAGGCGGAGCAAACCGGCCGTATCCCTTTTATTCTTCATGATGGCCCTCCTTATGCCAATGGTCGAATCCATATGGGCCATGCGTTAAATAAAATTCTCAAGGACATTGTGGTCAAATCGAAAACCATGGAGGGAAAAGCTTCCCCTTTTGTGCCGGGGTGGGACTGTCACGGCCTCCCCATCGAGTTTCAGGTGTTAAAGAGCTTGGGCCAAAAGAAAAAAGAGATGGGTAAGTTAAACATTCGGCAGGCCTGCCGGGAGTATGCCGAGAAATTTGTTAATCTTCAAAAGGAAGAATTTAAGCGGTTGGGGGTATTTGGTCAGTGGGAAGATCCGTATCTGACCATGGCCCCATCCTATGAAGCGTCGATTGTCCGTGAATTTGGAAAGGTGGTGGCTGCCGGAGGGGTTTACAAGGGGAAAAAACCTGTTCTTTGGTGTCCTTTTGACGAAACGGCGTTGGCTGAAGCCGAAGTGGAATATCAGGAACACCATTCTCCCTCTATCTTCGTAAAATTTCCGGTTAAGTTTTCCAATGAAAAATTTTCGATCAATGGTCAAGGAGGAACCCATGTGGCCATTTGGACCACCACGCCCTGGACCTTGGTGGGAAATATGGCAATTACACTTCACCCTCGATTTCAATATCAAATGGTCCAGACTCCAGTTGGAGAAATTCTATTGGCCCAAGATTTAATAGAGTCGTGTATGGAGGCATTTCAATTTAAGAAAAATGATTTTCGGATAAAAGAGGGAATTTGGGCTGGAAGCGAGTTGGAAGGGGTCATTTGCCGCCACCCCTGGTTGGACCGGGATGTCCCTCTTGTAATGGGCGAGCATGTAACTTTGGAACAAGGAACCGGGTGCGTTCATACCGCTCCGGGTCATGGACAAGAAGACTATGAGGTAGGTCTTCGGTATGCATTAGAAGTTTTCACACCGGTTAATCACCGAGGAGAATTTTTGCCGGAGGCGGGGATTTTTGCCGGGAAAAAGGTTTTTAAAGCCAACCCGGAAATTATAGACCATCTTAAAGATTTGGGGATGTTGATTAAAGAAGAGGCCATTTCCCATTCCTACCCTCACTGTTGGCGGTGTAAAAACCCCGTAATTTTTCGTGCTACAGAACAATGGTTTATTTCCATGAGCGTGAATGACCTTCGTAAAAGGGCTTTGGAGGAAATTGATAGGGTTCAATGGGTACCTAAATGGGGAAAGGATCGTATTTTTGGAATGATTGAAAATCGCCCTGATTGGTGTATTTCCCGCCAAAGGGTTTGGGGTGTTCCCATTGTTGCTTTTACATGTCTGGGTTGTGAAAAAGCCCTGGTTTCTCCTGAGGTAATTAACTATGTTGCGGACCAAATGGAACACGAGGGGGGAAGCGATATTTGGTTTTCTAAAAAAGATGAAGATCTGTTGCCAAAAGGGACTTCCTGCCCCCATTGCAAGTGTACGCGTTTTAAGAAAGAAAATGACATTTTGGATGTTTGGTTTGAATCGGGCGTCAGCCATGCTGCCGTTTTAAAAAGACGGGACGATTTAAAATGGCCCGCGGATCTTTATCTGGAAGGTTCTGACCAGCACAGAGGTTGGTTTCATAGTGCACTGCTCTCTTCCCTCCAAACCGATCAGCGAGCGCCTTATCAGGCTGTTCTCACCCATGGGTTTGTGGTGGATGGCAGCGGCAAAAAAATGTCCAAATCGGCGGGGAATGTCGTGGCTCCTCAGGAGGTTATCGACCGATATGGTGCCGAAATTTTGAGGTTATGGGTGGCGTCAACTGATTTTCGGGAGGATGTTCGGGTCTCCTCCGAAATTCTATTGCAATTGGCGGAAACCTACAGAAAAATCCGAAACACCTGTCGTTTCTTATTGGGGAATTTATATGATTTTGATCCTGAAAAAGATCGAGTAAGACCAGATGCTCTTTTTGAAATAGACCATTGGGCCTTGGAGCGCCTGGACCAATTGGTAAAAAAAGTTCGCCGCGGATATTCTGATTATGAATTCCACATTGTGATTCACGCTTTAAATTATTTTTGTGCAGTAGATTTAAGTTCGGTATATTTGGATGTCCTAAAGGATCGGCTTTATGTAACACAACCAAAATCCATTGAACGCAGGGCGGCCCAGCAGGTCTTGTATGACATATTGGTTGCCTTGACTAAATTAATGGCTCCCGTGCTGTCCTTTACAGCGGATGAAATTTGGAAATCTTTAAATGATGAAAAAGGGAAAATTAGTGTTTTTTTGACACTTTTTCCCGAACCTGATATGGGAACGGGCGATTCCCATCTTTGTGAGCGTTGGGAAAAGCTCCTTCAAATTCGCGATGATGTATCCAAGGCTTTGGAAAAAGCTCGACAAAAAAAAGAAATTGGGCATCCGCTGGAAGCCTCGGTTGATCTTTTTGCAGAGGAGGAATTGTTGGAGTTTTTACGCAAGTATGAAAAGGAGATGCCGTCACTTTTCATTGTATCCACCGTAAATATTTTTCCAATTTCAAAAGGTTTCCCGGAGAATTCCATTTCCACGACTCATGAAGAAGAGGTGCCCCCGCCTTTTCCCGGTGAAACGATGAAAGGTCTTGCGGTTCGTGTCAAACGGTCGGTATACTTGAAATGCGAACGGTGCTGGATGTATTTACCTTCTGTTGGGGTTGAAAAAAAACATCCAACATTATGTTCCAGGTGCGCTTCTGTTTTATCAAAAGGGTTTGAGGTTTGAAACGCAAGTACCATACCTTGACAATTGTTATGGGGGGGATTATTATTTTAGATCAATTCACTAAAATTTTAATCCAACGCACAATGGAACTTCATCAATCCCATGTCATTATTAAAGGGTTTTTTAATCTTACCCATATTCACAACCCTGGGGCAGCATTTGGACTGTTTGCCGATCATGAAAGTAGTTTGAGAACTCTTTTTTTGACGATTGTCGGTATATTAGCAGTGATTCTGCTGGGGCTATTTTTTAGAAAGTCGCCGGATAAGGCGTGGGGAACCCATCTTGCGTTCTCCCTTATCCTTGGGGGAGCGTTAGGAAATTTGATCGATCGAATTTGGTTAGGGGCGGTTGTAGATTTTTTAGATTTTTATATAGGAAGGTACCATTGGCCGGCCTTTAACGTTGCGGATTCTTCAATTAGTGTAGGTTTGGCCCTACTGGTGATCCTTTTTTTAAAAGGAAAGGGAAAAGCAGACCGTGACTTTTTGTTTCAAGAAAGTGGATAATGCCTAAGCATCGGAAAGTCCAATCTCCTGTTGCACGTGAAGCCGAACGGTTTATGAATAAGGCGATGGGGGCCCTATTGGATGAAGGGAATTGGCTTAAATCCGTCCAATACCTTCAGCAAGCCATGGTCATTGACCCCTCTTATCTTCCCCCTTATTATGAGTTGACCGATATCTATTTACAGATTGGGCATGTGGAAGCGGCCATCGGGGTGGTTCAAAAGGCCCTTAAAATGGATGCCCATGATTATCAAAATAATTTTAATCTGGCCAATATTTACCTGGTGCAAGGAAAAGTGGATGAGGCTTTGGCTATTTACCGGAAATTAGAGCGGGTTTTTAAAGACTCTTCTCCTGACCTTCTCTTTAATGTCGCCACCGCCTATCATACAAAGGGGCAACGTCAATTGGCCCTTCGATATGTCCAAAGAGTCCTTGGAGAGGACCCATCCTATCTGGAAGGTTTTGAGTTAAAAGGGAAAATTTTATTTGAGCAGGGAAATTTCCCTGGGGCGAAAGCTGCATTAAGAAAGGTTTTGGAATTGGAGCGTAATCATGTTTCCGCAAACCACCTTTTGGGGGTTATTTACTCACGGGAGTCCCGTTGGCGTGCTGCCATTAAAGTGTGGAGGAAAGCCGTAACTTTTTCTCCTAACAATGACGAAACCCTCAGGGAATTGGGTTGGGCTTATAAAATGGTCGGTGATGAGGAGCATGCCCTGGCCATGCTGAAAAAAGCTTTGGAACTTAATCCGGAAAACCTCCAAGCCCGTATTGATTTAGGCGTCATTTATCTGGGTCAATTTCGGATCGAGGATGCCCTGGCCCAATGGGAGGTGGTTCGCCAAAGTGATCCGGACAATAAGTTTATTCGCACCTTTCTTTCTCAGGTAGAGCGTTCCAGTAAAAAAAGAAAAGATCGCGATAAAAATATTCATCATATTCTTTCCTCCCTTTTGCCCTCTCACTTCCATTAAATTTTTTTTCACTCCGATGTTTTCCCAGAAAAAAAGCGTTTTTATAATTACCCCAAAGGAAATCTCGCAGCGACTGGACCATTTTCTGGTTTCTCATGGAATTCCTCTTTCCCGGGCGACCATTCAAAGATTAATCCGCACGGGAGGGGTTTTGGTAAGCGGTCATAGGGTGAAACCCTCCTATCGCCTTCGGGAAGCGGAGCAGATTGAAATCACCCTTCCAAAAAGCGCTTCATTGGATTTAATAGCCGAATCCATTCCGATAGAAATTCTTTATGAAGATGGTGATTTGATCGTTTTAAACAAACCGGCCGGGTTGGTGGTCCATCCTGCACCTGGGCATGATCGAGGAACCCTGGTCAATGCATTACTTCATCACTGTTTTTCTTTAAAAGACATTGGTGAGGGAGAACGGCCTGGCATTGTTCACCGGTTAGATAAGGATACCTCTGGTGTGATGGTTGTGGCCAAAACCAGAGACGCTTATGTTTCCCTGGTAAGACAATTCAAAGGTCATTTCATTCGTAGAAAATATTTAGCGTTGGTTGCGGGGAATCCACACCAAAAATCCGGTGAAATTAGCCTTCCTATTGGCCGAGACTCGTACCATCGGAAAAAAATTTCTTCCCGTACGAACAGCCCAAAACCTGCTATTACCCGTTACCGTGTTTTGGAGTCTTTGAAAGGAGCAACCCTAATGGAGGTGGTTCCCCAGACGGGGAGGACCCATCAAATTCGAGTACACTTTTCTTGGTTGCGTCACCCCATTGTTGGAGACCGGTTATACGGGAAGGGCAGTGGACGTTTTATCCAAGGGCGCCCAATTCACCGGCAGATGCTTCATGCCTGGGTCTTAGGGTTGTTACACCCAATCAGTCAAGAGTTTTTAGAGTTCTCTTCTCCCCCTCCACCGGATATGGTAGAAGTATTGGAATTTCTTAAGGGAAAAGGCCTTTGAGGGGTTTTTCTCTTTTTGACTAATCTTGACAAAGGGTTTAGGGACCCCTTATACTCCGCTCACCCTGTGTGTGATCATTATCATAAAAAAAAACTTATTCTCGGAAAAGGGCAGAAAAAGGAAAGTGTCGATGGGAAAAAAATTTAGGGCAACCATTGGTGACAGGATCAGGGATGTTCGTGGAAACATGACGCAGGAACGGTTTGCGAAACGGCTCGGTGTTAAGCAAAACTATGTCTGTCGATACGAGAAGGGGAGGTTTCCTTCTCCTGAATTGCTTTTAAAGATTGCCAGATTTGGAAATGTGAGCATAGACTAGCTATTGACTGGTATGGATAAAAAGGGCGGCCCGTCTGGGTCCAGGGTGTCCTTAGTGAAAGAGAAAACAGATTTGGATCGGAGCATTCAAGCGTTATTAAATCAATTGCGACCACCAAAGAAAAAATGGGTTTTAAAAACTCTTCGAGAAATGGTTAAAGCGATCAAATAAGCCATTTTTATTGAAGGGTGCTGATCCGTTCAAGGTTTTCTTCTTTTCCAATCACCACCAAAATATCCTCTTTATGGAGGGTCTCATCTGCAGAGGGATTAAAATTCACCTCTTCTTCAACCACCTCCTTTCCTTTTACCAGTCGAGCATTCATTCTCCGGATGGCAATAATGTTCACATTAAAATGGGTTCGAACTTCGCTGTCTTTTAATCGCTTTCCGACAAGTTTGGAGGGAATCGGAATTTCGATGATGCTGTAGCCTGGAGATAGTTCCAAATGTTCTAAAATATTTGGAGCAATGAGGCTGTGGGCGAGACGGATTGCCGCGTCCCGCTCAGGATAAATGACGCGGTTTACTCCCAGATTTTGAAGAACCTTTCCCTGAGTGGGGGTCACGGCTTTTGCAATGATTTCCTTGACCCCTAATTCTTTCAGGGTCATGACAATTAAAATGCTGGCTTCTATATTTTCACCGATACTGACCACGGCAACATCCACGTTTTGGGTGCTAACGGCTTTCAGGGCTTTTTCGTCTGTCGCATCACATTGGACCGCGTAGGTTGCAAAATCACTGACGGATTCAATCTTCGCTTCATCAATATCAATGGCCAGCACCTCAAAGCCTTTCTTGATTAAGGTTTCGGCCACGCTATACCCAAAACGTCCAAGCCCAATGACCGCAAATTGCCTCATGCAAAAACTCCTATCTCCTGCTTTCCCCAAATCCCTGTGAGGGTTTGGGTGAAAAAAAACCCGCTTTTTCGCCAAGTAGGATTTTTCAAATGAGTTGAAGTCTTGTTGAAATTGGTGGATCTTTCCAAAGTCCTGTCCGTCAAACCCGTTGAGCGTTTAGGATGAAGTTCCTTTTTCTCTTTTCAGAAATGGGGTGATTAAATCCAAGGGAACGGGGAATACCACTGTGGAATTTTTGTCCACGGCCACCTCGGTGAGGGTTTGTAAAAAGCGGAGCGTTAGGGCGGCTGGATTCGTGGAAATAATGGCTGCGGCATCGGATAATCTTTGCGCCGCTTGAAATTCACCCTCAGAATGGATAATTTTAGCCCGACGCTCACGTTCCGCTTCGGCTTGTTTCGCCATGGCCCGCTGCATTTCCTGGGGAAGATCCACATGTTTTACCTCTACGTTAGCGACCTTGATTCCCCAAGGGTCGGTCTGACGATCTAAAATTTGCTGAAGTTCATGATTGATCCGATCCCTGCCTGCCAAAAGCTCATCCAATTCCGCCTGCCCAAGAACAGACCGAAGCGTGGTTTGGGCCAATTGAGAGGTTGCATAAAAGAAATCCTCCACATCAATAATGGCCCTTTGAGGATCGATCACTCTGAAATAAAGCACCGCATTGACCTTCACGGAGACATTGTCACGGGTAATTATATCCTGAGGGGGGATATCAAACACAATTAATCGAAGGCTGACTTTGACCATTCTCTGAATGAGGGGAATGAGGATGATCAATCCGGGTCCCTTGACTTTCCAAAAACGGCCCAACATAAAAATTACCCCTCTTTCGTATTCCTGGAGAATCTTAACGGCGCTATACAGGAAAAGAATTACAATGATGATGATGCCTAAAGTACCCAGTTGGGACATTGGATAAACCTCCCTTCGATTAAATTCGCTTTTTTACCTGTAACCGCAGACCATTCACCTGTAAAACCTCTACTTCTTCTCCCTTCGGTATAGGGGTTTGGCTCACTGCATCCCACAGCTCTCCATGGATTGATACTTTTCCATCCTCGAATATTTTGGTGTCCGCTAATCCGGTTAATCCGATAAGAGCTTCTTTTCCTGAAACCGGTTTCCGTTTGTGGGCTTTTAGGGCCAATTGGATTGCAATGGCAAAAAAAAGGGCCATGGAGAGGACAACGGGAATAATGACGCTTAGGGAAATTTTCAAAAAGGGAACGTCCGAATCCACTAACATAATGGATCCTAAAACCATGGATATTACCCCGCCCACACTGAGAAGACCGTAGCTGATAATTTTAATTTCAGCGATAAAAAGAATGAGTCCAAAAATCATCAATAATAAACCCGCATAGTTTATCGGCAGTGTCTGAAAAGAGTAAAAAGCCAGGATTAAGGAAATGGCCCCCACCACTCCGGGGAGGATTAAACCGGGGTTGGAAAGCTCAAAAAAAAGGCCAATCATTCCAAGACTCATTAAGAGAAAGGCGATATTTGGATCGCTTAGGGCTTGAAGAATTTTGAAGCGGGTTCCCATTTCAAAGGTTTTCAAATCCTTTCCTTTGGTGTGCAAGGTTTGGGGTCCTGCTGAGGTAGAGACCTCCCGGCCTTCGATATTATCCAGGACAGAAGTGAGGTTTTCCGCGATGAGGTCAATTACGTTGAGTTTGAGGGCTTCTTCTTCCGTAACCGACACACTCTCTCTCACCGCTTTTTCAGCCCATTCCTCATTCCGGTGGTGTTTTTGTGCGATGGACTTAATATACGCGGCCGCATCATTTTCGACTTTTTTGACCATTTCACTGTCCATTTCCCCACCCCCTAAAGCAACCGGGTGAGCAGCTCCAATATTGGTTCCAGGGGCCATTGCGGCAACATGTGCGGCCATGGTAATAAAAACACCTGCGGAGGCCGCCCGCGCTCCGGTGGGAGAAACATAAACAAGGACCGGAACGGAAGAGGCGTTCATTTCTTTAATGATAATTCTCATGGATTGGTCTAAGCCCCCCGGGGTATCTAGTTGAATGACCAGGGCTTCAGCTCTATCCTCCTCTGCGGTTGAAATGGCTTTGGAGATGTATTCCGCTGCAACGGGATTAATGACGCCGTTATATGAAATGACATGGACTTTTTTTTCTTCGGCTTGGGCGGGAATGGCAAAAGGAAAAATGATGAAGAAGATAAAAAGACCACCTTTTCCCAATTGGGTAGGGTTTAATTTTGCCATTTGCAAGTCTATTTCGGCCCTTTTCTCGGTTGGTTTTCCGACTGCATCATATTCCTTTTATGAGAGTTCTGTCAAGAAGAGAAGGGCGCTCAAAAGGGAGAGGGTGTTAGGAGGTTGGCGGTTATTCGTCGGTTTCATTAAAGAGATGTGTTTTAGTTTCCATTTTTTCTTCAATCCACGTTTGAAGGTTTTGCTCAGAAAAACGCCATTGGCCCCCAATTTTCACCCCTGGAATTTTATGGGCTTTAATCAAACGGTAAATGGTACGTTCGTTTACGCAAAGGAAGTGAGCCACCTGTTTTATGGTTAACATCCTGAAACCCTTTTGTTCCTGTTCTTTGGTTTCGATCGGCATATGGTTTCCTCCTTTTGGGATTGATAGAAGAGCAAAACTTATGCCGTTTCGGATAAGGGTGGCCACTAACCTTAAAATTAAAAATTTATAAAATTCAACAAGTTATATTATTTCTAAAAAATGGAAAATGGTTTAAAAATGAAGGTTCTCCAAAACTGTCCAGAATCTGGCATTTTTTGACAGGATTGTGAAAGGAATTACAGGTTAGGGGGATACGGAGCCCGGGTTTTAGGAGGTATATCGTTCAGGTTTCCGGTCGTTTAAAAGGTGGTTATAAGGGTTAATTTGTTTCTTTCTGGCCTCTAAAGGGTTGATCTGCACCTCATGAAATTCTTCCTGATTTTCCGACGCACGGTGGAGAATTTGTCCCTCTGGGCTTACAATCTCACTTTGGCCAATAAAGGTTAGCTTTTCTTTCCCATTCCGTTCTTCACTTCCAATTCGGTTTGCCGTGATGGTAAAAACCCTGTTTTCAATGGCCCGGGTTACCATTGCATTGGGACAATAGGGAAGGACAAGATTCGAAGGATGGCAGATTAAATCCGCCCCTTTTATGGCCAGTGTCCTTACCGCTTCGGGGAAGATCCAATCGAAACAAATGATGATTCCTACTCGGGTTCCTTTCACCTCAACAATTTCAAAGTTTTTGTTTCCAGGAGAGAACCATAGGGTCTCCTCATTGAAAAGGTGTATTTTCCGATAAACCGAGAAAACCCCTTGAGGTCCTACCAAGATAGCTGAATTATAAAACTGTTCTCCCTCTTGTTCAGCAAGGCCGGCAACTAGGAATATTCCATTTTCACGGGCCCATTGGGAAAGGCGTTTGGAGGTATAACCATTTGGAATGGGTTCGGAGAGTTCCTTCACCTCCTTTTTGGAAACGAATTGATATCCGGTATTAAAAAATTCAGGAAGAACAATGAGGTCAGCAGAAACCCGGGAAAGTGATTTCAAAACATGATCTACGTTTGTTTGAATATCCCCGAAGATCGGATAAAATTGAAAAAAACCAATTCGCATGGGAAAAATTATATCATTTTTGAATTTGGAAATGAACCTGGATTTTGTTTTTCCCCTTTACTTTTCAAAATGTCCTAATTTCAAATCCATACAAATCAAAGGGATTTCCCATTAGGTAGGGGTATTTCAGCCCTTCATTTCGACCGGAAACCCATGAATGTATGATAAATTCCCAGGCCCTCTGAATGCCCAATCTTTCCTTAATATGGGTGTTTCCAGATTTTTGAATTAGGAATATGCTAAGTGCTCTTTTTCGTAAATTCACTAACGTATTTTGGCGGTGTTGAAACCTGAGTCTATCATTCCCGAATGTTTTATCGGGCCCGCCTGCCGGCAGGGAGGAATCCAGGCTCTTTAAAATCAACAACTTCTGGATTCCCGCTTACGCGGGAATGACGTCTTGATTCATTGATGGGGGGTAAAAAAATCTCTAACCTCCCTATCCCTTCCTTACAAAAGGAGGGAATTGAGAAGCTCAGGATTTAGAAATACAATTTTTTTTAGCATGAAATAGGGTCTAACTATGTGGTTTTTCATTCCAATCTGGATTGGGATTCTAGTCCTTCCCTTAATGGGTCTTAAGAATTCTCTCGCCATGGCAGGTGTCATTGCCATTGGGGGTTTGTTTTGGAAGGGGGTGATTTCCTTTTCACAATCTTCCCAATTTCAATCGTTCTGGAATAATTCCAAAAAATGGGGCGATCCAATTCTTCAATGGAGACCCAGGCCGTGGCAGCAAAAAATCCTAGAGATTGTCGCTTGGGGTGGTTTGATTTTAATTCCCCAGGATATGAACAACTATTACCTGGATGTCCTGACCACAGCGGGAATATATGTCGTCCTTGCTCTGGGGTTAAATATTGTTGTTGGAATGGCTGGTCTTTTGGATTTGGGCTATATTTCTTTTTATGCCATTGGTGCTTATACCTACGCCATTCTTTCAACACAATTTGGGGTTCCTTTTTGGATTGGACTTCCGATTGGGGGAATGGCGGCCGGTTCATTGGGGGTGGTGTTGGGTCTGGTCACTTTACGGTTGCGGGGTGATTATATTGCCATTGTCACGTTGGGGTTTGTTCAGATTATTTATCTGATTTTAAAAAATTGGGATAGCGTCACCAACGGTCCCAACGGTATTTTAAATATCCCTCGACCCTCTCTCGGCTCTTTTCTCCTTCAAGACCCCATTCATCTTTATTATCTCATTCTTTTGATTGTCGCTTTGACGGTTTTCGCCGTGAGCCGGCTGATTCATTCCAGGGTCGGCCGTTCCTGGATGGCCATCCGGGAGGATGAAGTGGCCGCTCAGGCCATGGGAGTGGATACCACACGGATGAAAATTTTAGCTTTTGGATTAGGGGCCTTTTGGGCGGGATTGGCCGGCGTGTTTTTTTCCGCGAAGATGGCTTTTGTTTCTCCGGAGAGCTTTACCTTTTTTGAATCGGTGTTCATCCTGACCATGGTGGTTTTGGGGGGAATGGGCAGTATTCCCGGAGTTATTTTGGGTGCTGTGGTTTTAATTGTTCTGCCTGAAATGTTCAGGGGGTTTGAGAGCTACCGGATGCTTTTGTTTGGTGGAGCCATGGTGTTGATGATGATTTTTCGGCCCCAGGGGTTGATCGGGAACCCCCGGAGAAAAGTTGAACTTCAAACCGGGAATAAAACCGCCCTCTCTTAGTCCCTCTCCCCTGATTGGGGAGAGGGAAGGTGGGGGTGGAGCAAGCTGCAGGGGTAAATAAAAATTAAAACGTTTCTTGAAGTTCAGCAGTTAACCAAGACCTATGGCGGGCTGACCGCCCTGTCGGGGGTTAATTTAAGCATTCAAAAGGGGAAAATTACCGCTTTAATTGGTCCAAACGGGGCGGGAAAGACCACACTCTTTAACTGTGTGACGGGATTGGTCCGGCCGGATACGGGAAACCTGGTTTTTAAAGGTCAGCCTATGAGGAAATGGAAACCCCATCAATATGCAAAAAATGGAATTGCCCGGACCTTTCAAAGCATCCGGCTTTTTGCCGAAATGACTGCACTGGAGAATGTGATGGTGGGAGCCCATTCCCGAAGCCAAGCAGGGGTTTGGGGAGCCCTGATCCGAAATCATCGGGTCCTTGAAGAAGAAAGAGTACTTGCATCTAAGGGATTAAAGTTGTTAGAATTCGTGGGTTTATTGGAAAAAGCGGGTGTTTGGGCCCGGGAATTACCATTTGGTGTGCAACGAAGGTTGGAAATAGCCCGTGCTTTGGCGGCTGATCCAGAACTTCTCCTGTTGGATGAACCCGCTGCGGGAATGAACCCCAATGAAACTGCAAGCCTCATGGGATTAATCCAGGATATTCTGAAACAAGGAATTTCTATTTTTTTAATTGAACATGATATGAAAATGGTCATGGGAATTTCTCATAACGTTTATGCTTTGAATCATGGGGAGAAAATTGCGGAGGGAATCCCCCGAGACATCCAACAGAATCCATCGGTGATCGAAGCCTATTTAGGAAGAGGGGCTCAGGGTTAGTTCGGACTCAATGGGTTAAGCCTCATTTTTTTCTTTTTTATATGTTAACTTTGATGGACGTACATACCTATTACGGCCCCATTGAAGCGCTCAAAGGGGTTTCATTTGAGGTTCGGGAAGGGGAGATTGTTGCACTAATCGGGTCCAACGGGGCTGGAAAGTCCACCTCTTTAATGACCATCTCCGGTGTTTTGGCACCCCAAGCGGGGAAGATTTCTTTTCTGGGGAACGGGATTGAAGGGTGCCCCTCCTATGAAGTGGTCCGGCTTGGAATTTCTCAGGTTCCCGAAGGAAGACGCATCTTTCCCCGTTTATCGGTGTTGGAAAATCTGGAATTGGGAGGTTTTTGTTTAACAGGGGAAAAAGAAGTTCGAAGGGAGCTGGACCGGATCTTTGAGTTTTTTCCCCTTTTAAAAGACCGGCGGAATCAGATGGGAGGGACACTCAGTGGGGGAGAGCAGCAGATGCTTGCCATTGGGCGTGGGTTGATGTCGGCCCCACAACTTCTCCTTTTGGATGAACCGTCTTTGGGGTTGGCCCCCATGATGGTGGAAAAGATTTTTGAAATAATCCAGGAAATCAGTGAAGGGGGAGTAACTATTTTGCTGGTGGAGCAGAACGCCCACGCGGCCCTTTTTCTTGCCCATCGGGGGTATGTGATGGAAACCGGAAAGGTCGTCCTTGAGGGACATTCCCATTCCCTTTTAAATAATCCCATGGTTAAAGGGGCTTACCTGGGAATGAATTAAAAGACCCATTTCAATTCGAGTAAAAAAAATTTTAAAAGGTTGGGTTGGATTAAGGTTCTTTTGGAGGTACCAACCGGAGCGCAAATTAAACCAGAGACGATTTCATGAGACAAACCCCCTTATTTCAATTTCATAAAAAAGCGAAAGCAAAAATTGTTGGATTTTCCGGTTGGGAGATGCCTCTTTCCTATACAGGGGTATTGGAAGAGCACCGTACGGTCCGGCAGGCTGTTGGCCTTTTCGATATCAGTCATATGGGCCGGATTTGGGTGGAAGGAGAAGGCGCCGTTCCTTTTTTGCAGAAATTGACCTCCAATGATGTGGAGCGTCTCTCGAAGGGCCGGGCTCAATACTCACTGGTTTTAAACGAACGGGGCGGCATTATGGATGATATTTTCGTCTATCGCAAAGAGGATAATCAGTTCCTAATTTGTGTGAATGCTTCCAATACGGAAAAAATCGCAGGATGGTTCAAGGAACAGGTTCAGAATTTTCCAGCTTCCGTCAACGACCGCACCTTGGAAACGGGACAGATTGCACTTCAAGGACCCCGTGCTGAGGCGGTGCTGAAAAAAGTCTCCTCCTATTCCCTGGCTTCTCAAAAGCTTCACTCCTTTCAAGTCGATAAGGTGGCCGGGGTTCAGGCGTTGGTGGCGCGGACAGGGTATACCGGTGAACCGGGCGTTGAACTTTTTCTTGAAAAAGCCGATGTCCAAAAAGTGTGGGATGCCCTTGTGTCCGCAGGAAAAGAAGAGGGGATTCAGCCCATCGGGC
This sequence comes from Nitrospiria bacterium, assembly GCA_036397255.1. Lineage (NCBI taxonomy): Bacteria > Pseudomonadati > Nitrospirota > Nitrospiria > Nitrospiria bacterium. The sequence goes on along the minus strand of DASWJH010000079.1, from coordinate 86,877 downwards.
TGGGGGCAAGGGATACGCTGAGGCTTGAAATGGGGTATTGCCTTTACGGTCATGAAATCGATGAGGAGACCAATCCCTTGGATGCCGGCCTTGGGTGGGTGACCAAATTGGAGAAGCCCGACTTCATGGGACGGGATGTTTTGCTGGAGAAGAAAATAACAGGGCTTCAACGGAAATTGGTTGGATTTCAACTGGTCCAAAAGGGTGTTCCGCGCCAGGGTTGTCCCTTTTATTCCGAAGGAAAGGAAGTGGGTGTGGTCACCAGCGGGAATTATTCCCCTACGCTTGGCAAAGGGATCGGAATGGGATATGTTTCCACTTCCTTTGCGGAGCCGGGGGAGGAATTATTAGTGGAAATTCGCGGAAAGGCCGTTCCCGCAGAAATTGTTGACATGCCGTTTTATCGCAAAAAAGGTAAGGGCACAAAAAAATAAAAGGATTGAATAAATGGAATATATTCCAAATACTAAAAAGCAGCAGGAAGAGATGCTCAAAATAATTGGGGTGGATCATTGGGAAGATTTGCTGAAAGACATTCCTGAAGAGGTCCGGTTAAAAAAGGATTTAAACCTCCCCAACCCCTTGACCGAGCTGGAACTCCAAAAGGAAATCCCCACCATCAGCCAAATGAATAAACATGCGGGGGAAATGATCCATTTTATGGGGGGAGGGGCGTATGATCATTATATTCCCGCCGCGGTTTCCCACCTGATTTTCCGGTCCGAGTTTTACACCGCCTATACCCCTTATCAGGCGGAGATGAGCCAGGGGGTTTTGCAATCCATTTATGAATATCAAACCTTTATTTCCGAACTCACCGGAATGGAAGTGGCCAATGCGTCTTTATATGACGGGGCCAGTGCTTTGGCGGAGGCGGCCTGGATGGCCACCCGTGTGACCAAACGAACGGGAATCGTCTATGCCTCCACCATTCACCCCAACTATCGCGATGTGCTGGGGACCTATTTTAGAGGGTTAAAATCCTCTTTAAAGCCAATTCCACAGGACCAGGGGGTAATCGATTCAGAAACGGTGGATCGGACCATTAATGAAAAGACCGCTGCGGTTTTGGTGCAGACGCCCAATTTCTTCGGTTGTATTGAAGATGTTTCCCTGCTGGCGCAAAAAGCCCATGCCGTCGGTGCTTTGCTGGTGGTCATGGTAGACCCTATCAGCCTGGGACTTTTGAAAAGTCCCGGCGAGTATGACGCCGATATCGTGGTAGGAGAAGGGCAAAGCCTCGGAAACGCCATGAATTTTGGAGGCCCCTACCTGGGTTTCTTTGCCACCCGACGTCAGTACATTCGGCAGATGCCCGGCCGAATTGTCGGAGCCACCGTGGACACAAAGGGTCGCCGGGGTTTCTGCCTCACGCTTCAAACACGGGAGCAGCATATCCGCAGGGAACGCTCCACCTCAAATATCTGTACCAACGAGGCATTGAATGCGCTGGCCGCCACCATCTATTTAGCATTGATGGGAAAAGCGGGTCTCCGGGAAGTGGCTTATCAGTCGCTGCAAAAAGCCCATTATGCCCAGAAGCGGTTGTGTGATATCGAAGGGGTTTCACTGGCTTATTCAAACTCCTTTTTCAAGGAGTTTGTCCTCAAAGTGCCCAGCTCTTTTAAAAAACTTTCCCGAAAAATGGAGAAGGCCGGCGTACTCATCGGACCCGATCTTGGACATCTGGGGAAGAAATTTAAACAACACCTTTTGGTTTGTGTCACTGAAAAGAGAACCAAAGAAGATATCGACTGGATGGCCGAATCTTTGGCCAATGCTTTATAACGAATCATTCAACAGTGATCATGATAAGGAATTGAGAATGAAAGAAGGACTCATTTTTGAAAAAACGGTTTCCGGACGAAGAGGATATACATTGCCAGCCTTAGATGTTCCCGAGGTCTCCGCTCAGGAATTGATACCCCAGCGGTATTTAAGGGAAAGGGAGCATCAACTTCCTGAGATGAGTGAAGGTGAAGTGGTTCGGCATTATACCCGTCTTTCTACCCAAAATTTTGGAGTGGATTTGGGATTTTACCCCTTGGGTTCCTGCACCATGAAGTATAATCCAAAGATTAATGAAGACCTGGCCAACCTCCCTGGTTTTCTTCACCTGCACCCTCTTCAACCTGAATCCTTATCCCAGGGTGCGTTGAGGCTGATGTATGAATTGGCCGAAATGTTAGGGGAAATCGCCGGAATGAATCGGGTCACCCTTCAACCTGCGGCGGGGGCTCATGGGGAATTGGCAGGCTTGCTGATGATGCGGGCCTACCACGAAAAACAGGGCAACCCCCGAAAACATGTATTGATTCCGGATTCTGCCCATGGAACCAATCCTGCCAGCGCGGTCATCGCGGGCTATTCCGTTCAGGCCATCCGTTCAAATAAAAGCGGGCTGGTGGACCTGGAGGATTTAAAGCGCCATGTCAATGAGGATTGCGCCGGGTTTATGCTGACCAATCCCAATACCCTGGGTTTGTTTGAACGCGACATTCTGCAAATTCAAAAAATTCTTCATGAAGCAGGTGGCCTTTTATATCTGGATGGCGCCAATTTAAATGCATTTTTGGATCTTTGCCGTCCCGGAGATATGGGATTCGATGTGGTCCATTTCAATCTTCATAAAACCTTTACCGTTCCACATGGAGGAGGGGGCCCGGGAGCAGGTGCTCTCGGTGTGGGAGAACGATTGGTTCCTTTCCTGCCGGTTCCTACCGTTGAGCGTGACGGAGAACGCTTTTATTTTGATTATGATCACCCCGATTCCATTGGAAGGCTGCACGGTTTTTATGGGAACTTCGGAAATTTGGTAAGGGCCTATTCCTATGTTCGACGAATGGGAGCGCCGGGGCTTGAAGAAGTCAGCCGAAATGCCATTCTCAATGCCAATTATGTCCGGAAGCGGTTAGAGGGGTTTTACCCCATTCCCTATAACCGTCCCTGTATGCATGAGGTGGTTCTTTCGGCCAAACGTTTCCGAAATAAAGGAGTTCATGCTTGGGATATTGCCAAGCGGTTAATCGATTTTGGAATTCATCCCCCCACGGTCAATTTTCCCTTAGTGGTGGATGAGGCCATTATGATCGAGCCTACGGAGACAGAGTCCAAAGAAACCTTGGATCATTTCTGCGATGCCATGATTGCCATTGCAAAGGAGATAGAGGAAAATCCCGAAAAGGTCAAAGGGGCACCTTTAACCACTGCCATTTCCCGTTTGGATGAAACAAAGGCGGTAAAGGATTTAGATGTTCGATGGAATCCCCTCTCATAAAAAGGTTTTAATTATAGGTTAGTCGATGAGATTTTATGACATTCTCCACCCCCCAAACTTCCCTCCCCCCTGTGGGGAGGGATTAAGGGCGGGGGCTTTTTATTATCCCATTGTCTAGAAGCGGGGAATTTCATTTCAAAGGTTAGTAAATGAGATTTTATGACATTTTGGTCGTCGGTGCGGGATTAGCGGGGATGCGGGCTGCCATTGCAACTCCCTCCGATGTGAGTGTGGCACTTATTTCAAAGGTCCATCCGGTTCGCAGCCATTCCGTGGCAGCCCAAGGGGGAATCAATGCGGCCTTACGTCCCGATGATCGTTGGGAAGACCATGCCTTTGATACGATTAAAGGCAGTGACTATTTAGGGGATCAGGACGCCATTGAAATTATGTGCCGGGAAGCCAAGGGAGATATTCTGGCGTTAGAGCAGATGGGAATTATTTTCAGCCGTGATGAAGAAGGGCGGATTGCTCAAAGGCCTTTTGGCGGCGCAGGATTTCCCCGGACCTGTTATGCCGCAGATCGAACCGGCCATGCCATTCTTCATGTATTGTATGAACAGCTCTTAAAACGGAAGTTTCCCGTTTATGAGGAATGGTATGTCACCTCCCTGATCGTAGAAGAGGGTGTCTGCAAAGGAGTAATCGCCTGGGATCTGATCAATGGAGGACTCCATGCCATCGGGGCTAAAGCGGTCATACTGGCGACCGGGGGTTTTGGGCGTGTTTATGGAGTGAGTACCAATGCCATCATCAATACGGGGGATGGGATCAGTTTGGCCTACCATGTGGGTGCGCCCCTCATGGATATGGAGTTTGTGCAGTTTCATCCCACCACATTAAAAGGATCCGGGATTTTGATTACTGAAGGGGCCCGTGGAGAGGGCGGGTACTTGATTAATTCCAATGGGGACCGTTTTATGGGAAAGTATGCTCCCAATGCCATGGAACTCGCCAGCCGCGATGTGGTCTCCCGGGCGGAGGCCATCGAAATCGAAGAGGGAAGGGGTGTTGATGATTGCGTCCTTTTAGATTTACGGCACCTGGGAAAGGAAAAAATTCTGGAACGTCTTCCCCAGATCAGGCAGCTGTCCATTGATTTTGCGGAGGTGGATCCGGTTGAATCTCCGATTCCTGTCCGCCCGGGGGCCCACTATTCCATGGGGGGAATTCGGACCAACGTTTGGGGGGAAACGGAAATTGCCGGTCTTTTTGCCGCAGGGGAATGCGCCTGTGTGAGCGTTCACGGGGGGAACCGGCTTGGAGGCAACTCGCTCCTCGACACCATTGTTTTCGGAAGACGAAGCGGGATCCGAGGTTCCGAGTATGTGAAAAATATCAATAAAGTGTTGGTGGGAGAGCAACATTTGCCAGCAGAAGAAAAACGGATAGAAAAACTCCTTCACCGCAGGGACGGGGAACGGGTTGGATTACTGAGGGAAGAGCTGGGACGGGTCATGAACAGTCTGGTTGGGGTTTTCCGGCGGCAGGAGCAAATGGAAAAGGCGAGGGAACAGATTAACGAACTCAAAGGAAGATATCAGAATGTATTTTTAGATGATCACGGAAAAAAGTTTAATACAGAACTGTTGTGGGCCCTTGAGATCAGAAACCTGCTGGAAGTGGCAGAGACCATTGTGGTGGGTGCCATTGAACGAAAAGAAAGCCGGGGGGCTCATACACGCAAGGATTTTCCGAACCGGAATGATCAGCAATGGTTGAAACATATTCTCATTTATTCAAGTGACGAAGGTCCCCGGCTCCAGACCGTTAATGTAAACATTACGAAATATCCTCCCAAGGAACGGACCTACTAACCTTTCCGTATCGTTGGATGACATTCTACCGTTGCCATTTCCTCAATAATTCTCTGTATTTTTGGTGAATTACCTTGACAAAAACTTGAACGAAAGACTAGAATAACCACGAATTTTTTCTTATTTAATTAAGACTCTGAAGGAGTATTGCAGAGTTTTTTTTTGAGGACTTTTAAACTATGGCAAATATGGTTGTGGTTGGAACCCAATGGGGGGATGAAGGAAAAGGTAAAATCGTTGATATTCTGAGCGAGGAAGCGGATGTGGTGGTCCGGTTTCAAGGAGGCCATAATGCGGGACATACGGTGGTGGTGGATGAGGAAGAGTTCATTTTACATTTAATTCCTACGGGGATTTTGCACCCCGAAACGGTTTGTGTCATCGGCAATGGAGTGGTGGTGGATCCTCAGGCGCTAATTGAAGAAATGGATAGCCTGAAATCAAGGGGTTTTATTTTAAAAGATTACTTGTTTATCAGCAAAAATGCCCATTTGATTATGCCCTATCACAAAGCCATTGAAAAAGAGAGTGAAAAACTAAAAGGGAGTCGGAAGATCGGAACCACCGGGAGGGGAATTGGGCCCACTTATGCGGATAAAATGGCCCGGGTTGGAATTAGAATGGCAGACCTTCTTGATCCGGAGATTTTCCGTGAAAAGCTCGCTGTGAATATTAACGATATGAATTTTATCTTGGAAGGCCTATATAATGTGGAGGGGTTCGAAGTCGAAAAAGTATATCAGGAATACATGGGTTATGCCGAAGCCATTCAGGACACCATTGTGGATACCTCAGTTTTGGTCAATCGGGCCATTGATGAGGGGAAAAATGTTCTCTTTGAAGGAGCTCAAGGAACCCATTTGGATGTGGATTTGGGAACCTATCCCTATGTTACCTCTTCCAATACCACAGCCGGCGGCGCTTGCACAGGTTCGGGGGTCGGGCCTACACGGATCAATAAAGTGCTAGGGGTTACCAAAGCTTATACCACCCGGGTGGGGAGCGGACCGTTTCCGACGGAGGAAGATAACGAGTTAGGGATGACGCTTCAACGACGGGGCCATGAAATCGGGGCTTCCACCGGAAGGCCGCGGCGCTGCGGTTGGTTTGATGCAGTTGCAGTACGTCACGCGGTGCGGGTGAACGGCATTTCAAGTCTGGCGGTGACGAAAATTGATGTTCTTGACCGGCAGGAAGAAGTCAAAGTTTGCGTCGGTTATAAATACCAAGGCCAAATGATTGAAGAGATGCCCTCTGAGTTAAAAATTTTGGAAAATCTGGAGCCGGTATACGAAACCATGAAAGGTTGGGATGATTTGAGTACCGGTGCGACAACCTATGAAAAATTGCCCGAAAATGCAAAAGTGTATTTGAAACGTTTGGAAGAACTGGTTAATTGCAAGATTGAAATCATTTCCACGGGATCTAAAAGAAGTGAGACCATTCGCCTTCAAAATGTGGTTTAAGGTTGTTGAATGCGGGGGTCTTTAACTTGCTATTCCTCGTAGCGAGCTACGGGGTGACCGCTTAGGTTCTCCCTTTTCCAAAGGGGGATTTGAGGATTTAGTTTTTCCTCTGAATACCCCGCAGTTTTGCTGCGGGGGTCTTTTATGAATGAAACATAGAGAGCCGCTAGCTCAGTTGGTAGAGCACCGCCCTTTTAAGGCGGGTGTCCTGGGTTCGAATCCCAGGCGGCTCACCATTTTAACTGGGGGCCCGTGCGGAAGGGAAAGGAGAAAAGGTCCTCCGATGCCCCCAGACCCCGCGCTTCGGACACGGCAAAGCCGGATCCTCGCTTTTGCGACGGGCGGCCTGGGTTTTAAAAGCGGGTGAGGCGTAACGAGTGTGGTGTAAGGGGGAAGAAGAATTAAGACCATTTTCCTTTTCCTCAAACCTTTAACCTCCAACATTTTTTAAAACAACCAGCCTGTGTCCCCATCGTCTAGCCCGGCCTAGGACATCGCCCTTTCACGGCGGCAACGCGGGTTCGAATCCCGCTGGGGACACCAATCTTTAGCCTCAAATATATTCGATTTCTCCATCCCATTTTCGGGAAGAGCAATAGCTATTTGATATTTTCGATGGGAAGATTTATATTTTTTTTGAACCCCCGTATGGTCATTTTATTCAAGCGTGTTATTTTATAAGAATTTAGGGTCATTATTTTTCTCCCTCCCCTTGAACTTACCAAGTGAAACGGCCTATCCTCCGCTATATTTCCAAAGAACAATATTGAGACCGACCTCCCCCAGAAATCGGTCCAGTATTTGAGATAGGATTTGGGGCTGACATTGATTGGTAGGTCTCTTTTTGGATTTGTTTACCTGGAAAGGATTAAAACGTCCAGTTCTTTAACTTTTTTCAGCTGAACGTCGTTCCCGATAAACCCGGTGGCACCGGAATGAGACGCTGTGGCGGCAAGGATTGCATCCGGTGTTTTTAGGTTATATTGTGCTCTAAACCTTGCGCCGATATCGGCAGTTTCTGAGGAAAACTCTTCCCAAATGAGGTAGGGGTAGGTGGTTAATAGTCCATAAAATTGATTTACCAGTTCATCGTTTTTCAGCCGATAAGGTTGTACAAGGACTTCTAGAAGTGACAAAGTAGAGCAGACTCCTTGATTTTGACCTTTTTCAATGGCTTGAAAGATTTCCTTTGTTAGACGGGAATAATGAGGGTTGTTTTCAATCAGATAAATTAGAATATTAGAGTCTAAACCCACTTTTTGGTGTTTTTTAAGGAAACCTTTCAATTTTTGAAGAGTTACCATGAACCTCGTTCCTTTTTTAAATAATTTTTTGGGTAAAGGGTTTTTCCCTTCCCTGAAAGCGCCTTTTGATAATTTTTGGGTTTTGGCATAAGGAGCGTAACCCTGCCTTTGACAACCACAAGCAGCTCATCTCCCCCTTGAACATTCATGGCCTTTCGGGCTTCTTTTGGAAGAACAATTTGGTTTTTAGATGACAATTTTAAATGACCCATTTGTTTCCTCCTTTTTGGTATGGTTTCGATTTGCTTTACTATATCATGGAAAGTAAAGTAATGCAATTTTTTAAAATTTCATGGTTTACATCAGGTTCTAAAAAGGCCCCAGTACGGGTGTTCTCTCATTTCCCTCTGCTTTTGGGTCGAGGGGTAAATGAAAGGGTAACCCATTAACGGGTGGAGTTAAGGGGAAAAAAAAGATCTCCCTCCCTATCTTTTTTCAAATAGAAAAGGGAATGTTCCACCTTTTTTTTGATTAAATAGGAAAATCCAGGGGAGAAGACAAGGGTATTTTTTCCAAACTGTCCCAACAGAGTGGTTCACCCCATTCATACTGTCAAAGCTCGTCCCGAGGTGATGCCTTCGGCATTATTATATTCTGCACCTTTGGCGCGGGGCGTGATCGGATCCCGGGGGGACACCAACCTAATCCTGTTTCTCACCCCCTTCTTATTTAAATTCCTTAACGATAATGAACCTATAGGTTTTATTGAGGTTTTATGGGACCTTTTAATTTTTATTAAATTGACAATGGCCCCCAACCTGCTATAGTGATCCCATTATTAAAATTGATTTAGTCGGAATCAATGTTTGATAGGATTTAAATAAAAGGGTAGATTCCCTTGCGAGCGGCAAATTTGGAAAAATTCCAAAAATGGTTCGCAGAATGGATTGAACTTTTGAAGAAAGAAGGGGTGTCCGAAAGTGATTGAAGTACCTGTATATACTTTAGAGCGAAAGAACAACCAGATCCTTACCTTTCCCGGTACGGTAAGCCCAGAAGCAGTGGCATTGAAATTAGAATCTATGTTACCTTCCAAATGGGTTACATGGAAATCCTGGGTTGAAAGCGGGCATTTTAAGGGCCACATTCTTTGCGATCAGGAAACAGGGAAAGAGTATTTTTCCCATCTGATTACGAGAAAAAGTGGAAGCGAAAAAATGGATTTAACAGTGGTGGATCGCCTAAAGAGTTAAATCTCCCTAAAAAAAATCAAGCTGTTCGGGAATACGTAAACGCCCGTATCGAGTTGAAAGACTTGTACGAGCGTTTTTTTTTGGAAAAATAGCCCCTTTGGATTTATCCCGATTACCCGATTACAAGTTCTATTTTAATTCTAAAAATATTTACCTTCCGCCTTGAAAAACCTTTTAGGGCTCCAAAAGTATTTTCTTAAAATATAAAAATAAATCCCTCAATTTTTAATGAGGCATTCCAATACATTAAAGGGCTGTCTGAAATTGATATTGAAATTAATTAGGTTTAGGAATAGCCTGATATTTTTAAAAAGAATTGTCCCAAAATAACTTTAAAAAAATTTCTTAAAAATGTTGGAATATAAATTTGAATGAGAAAAGGAAGGAAAAAAATGAATGGGAAAGCAAATATACTGGGTTCCGCCTTATTTCCCCTTTTCCTAATAGGGATGGTAATGGGGTGTGATGTAAATAGTTTAAAAGGCTCCCCAAAGGGGAATGAGAACCAATTGCGTCAGGAAATTGAGAACCCAATGAGGGAAGGTCTTGATAATACCATTAAGGAATTGCGGACCGCTATTCGCCTAAACCCAAAAGATGGAAACAACCATTATAATCTTGGAACGGCCCTTTTAGAAAAAGGGGATCTTGATGGTGCAATCGAGGAGTTTCGTATTGCAATTCCCCTAAACCCAAATGATGCAATGGGCCACTTTGGCTTGGGCGGGGCACTGTTTGAAAAAGGGGATGGAGCGGGGGCGGTGGGAGCGTTTCGTGGCGCGATAGGGATAAACCCCCGCTTTGCAGCGGCCCATGAGGGTCTTGGATATGTACTTCTTAGCCAAGAGGATTTTGATAGGGCGATTGAGGAATTTCGCACCGCGATTCGCCTGAACCCCAACTTTGCAGAAGCCCATGAAGGCCTCGGAATTTCACTTTTTAAAAAAGAGGATCTTGATGGAGCGGTTGAGGAGTTTCGTTTAGCGACCCGCCTAAAGCCGGAAGATATGATGATTCACTTTGGGCTCGGGAGTGCTCTATTTAAAAAAGAGGATTTTGATGGAGCGATTGAAGAATTCAGGACTATTATTCGCATCAATCCAAAAAATGCAATGGCCCAATCCAATTTAATGTTTGCACTAATTGAAAAAGGAAATTTTGTGGAAGCAGAAAAGGAGTTAGAAAATTTTAAAAAATTGGCCCCCGATACCCCTTCTAATCGGATAAAAATTGAAAAAGCAACCGGATTACTTAACACTTCCAGGGGTTCTGAGAAAACCTTGGAGGATTTCTAAAAAAGTTTCCCAAAGGGAATTCCTCGTTTCCGGTGTCCCAACCCCTAAAAATTCCTTAAATAGGTCCGAAACACAACTTAAAAGATAAATTAACGTTTTTTTTATAAAGTCTCCTCTGTTGGAGTTTTGGGATTCGATTTAGTTTTAGGTGTTTTCCGTAAAACTTGAATCTACCCTAAAGCCTCAAGAAAAATGTAGTATCCTTTTGAGGCTTGTAATTGGAAAAAGGACTTTTATATTAACTGGTTGATATGGTCCTAAACATTTCCCCCCCCCATCTTTATACTTTCTTATATAAATTTATTAGTAATTTTTTAAGAATAAATGATTAGGATCTATTTGAAATAATAGAAAAAGTTTATGATTTTTATTGACTATTTTTTTTATAATAAATATGATTGAACCTTCTCCCTATACGGATTATTCTGCCTACCGTTTCCGAAACCTTTAAAAGGAGCAGGGTTGTGTTCTCAGCCCTTCACCGTTTTTATTTTCCTCTTTTTTCTTTTAACTCCTATATAGGCCTTAATGGGTGGTTTGAGCAATTATCATTATATTTCTTAAATTGTAAGTTCTTTTCCAAAATCAATTTTCAAAAAGATGAATAAGAAGTTATCTTAACTTACCCTTAGGAAATTTTTTATTTTTGTGAGATTTCCTAGGTTGAAAAGAGGTATAAGATGTTTTTTGAAAATGAAAATACCTCAAAAGGTGGGGAAACCATCCTTCGAAAACTGAATTTGATTCAATCCCATTTAAATTCACAAGTCCAAGAAAAGAATAACCAACAAATCCCCCAAGTTTTTGTTGAAGCTCTAAATTCTGTTTGGGAGGACCATTTTTGGGCTGTTGCCCTCCGACCTGAAGAAAAAGGGGGGGCCTGGAAAGGACATGGTTTTCAAACACAACTTTTTTCGGAAAAAGCGATTCAGGATTTCCTTGATCAGGGAGAATTTCTTACAAAAAATATTAGCGGGACCTTCAGTAAACGACCGCCCCCTCCGGCACTTCGTCATTTAAATTTAAAAAATCTTTTTGTTTTTCCCATTGTGCATTTTGAAAGGGATTTGGGTCTCCTCATCCTTGGGGTTTTTGAAAACATTGATATCAGCGAAGAACAGGTTACAGTTTTAGAAACCCTTACAAGGAATCTTGGATTTGTGCTGGAAATAACCCGTTCCAGCCGTATCTATCATCATAAAAACAGGATTTTAAAAGAAAGATTAAGCCGACGGGTACTACAAGTCAAACGCATCCTGGCGGAGCGGAATACTATTTTCAGGGTCCTGGAAGCCGGGTTGTTTCAAAATGATTTGAGTTCCATGTTCGGGAAAATTGCCGACGCGGTTCGTAAGACCGTTCCTTTTGATGAAATGGGGCTTCTTTTGCCCAGTCCCGACGGAACGGATTTGGAATGCTTTTTTATCCATATCGAAAATAAACAGATTCATTCCAATTCGATTCTGGTGATCCCCCAAACTGGAACATCCGCCGAGTGGATCCTCAAAAACAAAAAATCCTTTTTCATGAAGGAAATAGAAGATTTAAAGAAGTTTCCCTTTTGTTACGAAAATTGCTCGAAAAATTATTTTCAATCCTATTGCGCTTTTCCGCTTCTGAATGGGGATAAAGTGATTGGAGTCCTGAACTATGCTTCTAGGGGCCGTGATCGCTTTCCCATGGAATCAATACCCTACATGGAGGATTTATCCCATACGATCGCTCTGGTCTTAAACAATTCTAAAAATATTGAAAGGGAAGCAAAAAATAGAATTTCTTTAATAGAAAACGTATACATTCAAAGAAAAATGAAGGCCGAGTCTAAATTTAAGGAAATCATTGGAAAAAGTCCAGTGATCCAGGAGGTTTTGAAACGTGTCGAAATGGTTGCCGGAACGGAATCCTCCGTTCTCATTACGGGAGAAACAGGGACAGGCAAGGGGCTGTTGGCAAAGGCAATCTTTCAGCTCAGCTCACGTAAAAATAATTCTCTGATCACCGTGGATTGTGCGTCACTTCCACCCGGCCTGGTCGAAAGTGAATTATTCGGTCATGAAAAAGGGGCATTTACCAGTGCGATTATCCGAAGGGTGGGGCGTTTTGAATTGGCGGACGGCGGAACCATTTTTTTGGATGAAATCGGAGAGCTACCCAAAGAAGCGCAGGCGAAACTTTTGAGGGTATTAGAGCACCGGAAATTCGAAAGGGTAGGAGGAACGAGAACCATCAGTATCAATGTACGGGTGATCGCCGCCACGAACCGAAACTTGTCTAAGGTCACTGAAGATGACAGCTTTCGGGCGGATTTATTTTACCGGTTGAATGTGTTTCCCATCAATCTGCCGCCTCTGCGGGAACGGCGGGAGGACATTCCGATGCTGGCTTATTATTTTATCAAAAAATATTCAGACATAATGAATAAGAAGATTATAGATGTGGATAAAGAAACCATGAATAAGTTGGTTTCTTATCCCTGGCCCGGAAATGTCCGGGAACTCGAACATATGATTGAACGGGCGGTGATTTTGTGCGCCGGGTCCGTTTTAGAAATAAACGAAGAAGTGCTCTCTTCCCCGGAACCTTCTGACCCTAAGGGAAAAGCTGTTGAAGCATTCAATGCCGGTGAAGGGAAGAAAATAGGGAAAGACGGCGATTTTCTTAAAGTCCTTGATCAGGTGGGCGGTAAACGATCCAAGGCGGCGCAACTTTTGGGAATCAGCAGGACCACCCTTTGGAGAAAATTGAAAGACCATAATGCCCCGATCATCCTCCTTTCCGTGATTTGCCTTTAAATCCTTTAAAATAAAAAAGCCCTTTGTTTAAATTTCCGAAAGGATATATTTCATCTGTTACATTCGTTGCAAATGTAACAGTTGCAACTGTTACATGAAACAAATCCTTATTTCCCACCCTTTTTGACCCCCCTTTTCCTATCCTTTATTAAAAAGAAAATTTTCAATCGGTTGGGTCAGTTTTTTAGACAAGTTTGATCATTTTTTTCTATTGGCATTCGGATTGCTTTAATTAATTGTAAACATGAAAGTGTTTAGGTGGGGTTTCTCTATCAATTTTAAGGTTATTTTTAGAACGGGATATTTTTCATTATGATTTTATTGAACTTTTATCGTTTGGAATTTTGCCGTCCCGGGAAAAGGGAGAAAATTTGAAAAAATAAATAAATTCGTGGACAAGTATTGCGGAGGAATTTTTTTGAGGCGGAGGAACTTTTATTAATCAGAGGAGGATTAACAATGAAGTCTAAATATAGCTTGAAGGCTTTTTTAGGGGTTGTCCTAGGGCTTGGACTCTTTTTCGGAGTTGCGGGTTCTGGTTTAACGCCCGCACTTGCCCATGACGAAGAGCCGCCCCCAGCGCCGGGCACGACATGGGAACCCGAAACATGTACGGACGACTCAAAATGTGGTGAATTGTCGCCATTGATTCCAATGACTTACAATGCTGTGGGTTCCGGTTTTATTTGGTCCAGTAGTGATTGGGAAACCCCCAAAATTCTCTATAAGGGGCGGCACTCGGAGTTTTTACCAACGGATGTCGCAACGGAAGAATGTTATGAACAACTGGTATTGAATTCAGTGATTCCGGGGAGCAATACAACCTATTCGGCCTGGCCTATTCCCCGGAGTGAATGGGGGGCCCAGTTTCCGAGTAATGCAGTAGAGCCTAACAATATCTTTTTCGATTCAGAAGACGTCGTTAGAACTGACCCTGTGGGAAATACCCATAGCACACAAAGCAACAATCCATGTTTAAGATCTTCTTTTAAACATCTCGTATATGGGGGTTACAGGCTGCGACAAGGCCAGACACAATTTATCCAGAATCGCATTAGGGCTTATTGGGGACTGGAGAACGCACAGGTTTGGGATCTCGGCCATCCGGATGCTTTTAAGACAAGAGACCCGGAGGATTCCCCAACTGGAGAAGGTATTTTTGACAACGCCCTGATCGATGAAGAGGACGCCCTGTTGAACATCGCTAGCTTTTCGAATGCAGGCTTTTCTAAGGGCCTCAAATACAACGTCTACTCCCTCGGGTATGCGACACTGACGGATGGAAAAGTTGTTCACATCGGCGGCCATAACATGCAGAGCAACAGCGGGTTTAGAAAGATGAACATCTATGACCCTGAAACCGGTACTTGGGCGAACAGGCCGGAGCCCTGCCAAAACGCCAATTGGCGGATGAATAAGTCGAATATAATAAACAAATATCTAACATTTGCGGATAATTTTGTGGAAGCACAGACCGGCCAAGACGGAACCGGTTTGGGTGATCGCCTGGTCAATCCCCCAATCGGCGCCCCGACCTGGAAGGATTGCTCACAGCGGATAAGAGAAGATACGGATCCTTCTCATCCCTCCGATATGCGGACTGGTGTCTGGTATCCCAGCGGGTGGACCCTTCCAAATGGGTGGGCGATCAGGGTTGCCGGTGACGATGAGGATCAATCCGTAGGACCGGACGAAACAATTTCTAACCGCAACCAGCGTGATCAGGATTTCAGAAATACACTGGTTTTTCCTGCGGTTGCCGATGTATACGATCCCGTTACGGATACAGGCTTTGCCCTGGAAAATGCGAGGAGGACATTTCCCTTATATCCCCCCGGCACGGTGGTCCAAACCGGACCTGGTGTAGATGATTGGAAGCTTTGTGTTCTATCCGGCGAACCCGCACCTGTAAATTTTCCCTCAGGGGACCCCAACTATCCGGGCTCGCAAGTCTCCATGCCCAGGAGCGATGCCACAGATCCGGCCGCGGAGTGGAGAAATTTCTGCGCGACCCCTGGATGTGCGAATGACACACGGGCGATCCGGCGACGGGTGGACCCCAATCGTGCATCCAGTCTGGATTGTCTTAATGTCCAGGCGGCAATGGCCGACCCCAACCGGAACATACCGGCCGAGAACCACTGGACGCACATCGATACGGCTCAAAATGGCTATGGCTACTGCTGCGGGACAGGCGATTTTGTGGAACTTGATGAAAACGGCAACACCAAGTCCCATAAATGGTTTGTGATTGATGGCAATGTGGCCGGTTCGGGCACCCGGACTGCGGATATTGAGGGGATCGATTTTACCGATGAGAATCCAGAATTTAAGGTCGTGGCGCAGACGTATCAGGCAGGCCGTTTTGTCCACGGGGTCATGCTGCCCGATGGGACGTTGGCGATCCGTGGCGGTGCCGGACCCGGAGGAGGGACGTATGAGCTGAGGAATTATACAAAGTGGGCGATCTTTAATCCCAAGAACAACAGCTATAAGACATTGGCCAAGACGACGCATGCCGGGAGTATACACCTGACCGTAAACCTAATGCCTGACGGAACGGTGATTACGATGGCCGGGGACCGGGCATCGATGGTCCGTCTAGGGGATCGGACATATGAACCAGGGGACGTAGATATGGGCGTTTCTGTCGCCCAGATCTTTAGTCCGCCCTATTTGTTCGCTGATGCGGACGGCACTCCAGCCCCTCGCCCGGTGATCGAGACTGGACCTGATTTCACCGAGTATGGGGAAACGTTCCAGGTCATGGTTGACCTGGGTGCGGAAGTCCCCGGTCAAAGGGAAATCGACTCGGTTTCCATCATTCGAACCGGGTCTCGAACGCACACACTGCATAATGATGACAGATATGTGAAGCTGCCGTTCACTACGCAAAGCGGGCCCAACGCCGACATGTTGACCGTACGAGCGCCGTCGTTACCCGCTCAGGCGATTGCTGGAGACTACATGCTTTTCGTTGTAAATAAAAAAGGCACCCCTAGTGTGGCCAAGCATGTACGCCTTCTTTTGGATGACGACAACGGCTAATAGGAAACACGGAGACAGGATAATTAAACGCTATACTTTGCCCTGTGTGGGAAAAAGGGCCGGGTATGAAATACGACTGAGAGAAATTGTTGGGAAAAGAAGGGCGAGGTGAAGAGCTTCGCCCTTCTTGGCATTTTTTGTTTTTCTAATTCGGAAAGATCGGGTTTTTTTTGAATTTTTCAGGAGCTTAAATATGAAAAAGAATTTTATTAAACCAATAAAAAAAACCTTAATTTTACTAAAGTACTTTTGGGTATTATGCATAGGACTGCAGTTCGCTTTCCCAGCCGCGGCAATCGCCGGATCAGATTCGGCTTCGGAATTTTTCGCTGTTTTGAATGGTGAGAACGCGGTTCCCAGTCAAGATACACCTGCTACAGGGAAGGCGGTCTTTCGGTTTGATGAGGCAAAAAAACTGTTCAATTATAAATTGACCGTAAACAAAATTGAACATGTGGTCTCTGCAAATCTCCACCTTGGAACCCCCGGGAAGGGTGGACCGATGGTGGCCACCCTTGCTGGACCGTTTCCTCCGGGGAAGGGGCAGCGCGAGGGTGTCCTGGCGGAGGGAACATTAAGCGTATTTAATCTGGTCGGACCTATGCTTGCCGAACAGACCGGGGAGGATGATGAACGGCTGCTGGCCGAACTGCTTGGGAAAATGCGGAAAGGAAAGACCTATATCAATATCGTGACCGATCCGGGTTGGGATCCAAACCAAAATAAACCGGGTAGGTTCCCGAAAAATGAGATCCGGGGCCAGATTGAACCGGTCGACAAATAATTCGTTACATTCGGGTGTTACGGTTTATGCAATGGAGGGGTATGATGTTACCGATACTTAGAATGACGATCATCGGAATTATCTTTTTGACGCTGTCGAGCGTCGGTCCGTTGCTCTCCTGGGTTTACGGCGCCGATGGGGCGGATTTAGTTGTGGCCACTGTAAAACGCCTGTCTGCCGAGGATATCGATAACAATCGAATTGATCTCCAAAGGGGGCAGTTCGTTAAAACCGAGGCTTTTGTGGCGAATCTGGGGCCGGCCAGATCGGGCCCATTCTCCGTAGGAATTTATTTATCGGATGATCCAGATGGTCAGAATAGGGTTCATGAATTTGATGTCATCACTAATCTTGATCTTAAGGGTTCGGAATATAAACTCATCAAGGGAGAATATATCATTCCCGTCTATAATATTCTCCCTGCCAGGTTCTATTGGGTGGTGGTAGAAGCAGATTACGAAAAGAACGTGGCCGAGGAGGATGAAAAAAACAAGAAAATCATCCAAAAAATTAATGTTTTGTGTGATGATCTCAACTTAAATTACTCAAACACTTACTTGTGTCCCTCCAAAAAAGAGAAATTTCACTTTAATGACTAACCATTTCTTTCACAAAACATTCCGCATCTTTTTTCCATCATGTTTTTGGAAAAATTTCTTTGATGAAAGAACGCGGGATGGAGGGATCACAACCGTAGGAACCTTTCTTGGAAATTATATTTAAGACCGAAACTGGGAAATCGTCCGATGAGGGAGCGTCTTATTGAATTAAGGAGGCAAAAATGAACTGGAAACATTACGGAACAATCTTTACCCTTGTGGTGATCGTTGGATTAGGGTGTGGCGTTGCGTTTGGTCATGATGAAGAAGACGAGCATATGCCTCCTGGAAACCCGGATGCATTGCCGGCATTACCCCCATCCATTCTGGACGAAATGACCAAGCGCAAGGAGATGCCGACTGAGGAAGTTGTCCGGGCAAAAAGGTTTGAACTGGTGGATTCAAACGGGAAGGTTCGGGCCCTATTTGAAATGACCCCAGATGACGAACCCCGCTTGGCCCTTGCAGACCGGGCAGGGAAAATCCAGGCCACGTTGGGTGTTGAGCCGGTTCCCAGGCATCGTGATGGAATCCCTGCGCTCCGTCTGTTTGACAAGGCAGGCAAGAAGCGCCTCGACATTGACCTGACCAGTGAGGGAAACCCGGAGATCTCCCTTCGCAACAAGAATGGGGGACATATTGCCTCCCTGAGTGGTGTTCCGACTGTTGATGGTGGAACACAGTGGCTTTTGAGCGACGCGGAGGGTAACGTAACTGTTAATTTGAGTATCAATCATGCCGGAGCAAACTTAGTGTTTCTAGATAAGAACAGTAAGATGCGCGCAAAGTTTGGACTTAAGCCGGACGGGAGTCCCGGGTTAGTGATCCTGGATGAAACCGGAAAAGAACGTGCTGTGCTTGGGTACCCTGAGACGAAAAAGGCAGGCATGGATTCAAAAGATGAAAAGAGTGGCTCCCCGCTTGCACTTTATGATCAAAATGGGAAAATGATTTGGAAAGCCCCATAGAAAGGCAAATCAACACCACAACAGCTCCAACGACACATCCGATGACAACAACCATACCCTATATATAAGGGAGGTAAGGTAAATCAAGGTGTGAGGATAACCTTACTGAGGGTTTAAAAATTAATTGAATAGGAAGGGGCGTTTACAGGGTGACCCAAACTCCCAGGGCAATATGGGTTTCGTTGGCCTGAAAGAATTCCCCCATGGTGGGTCGGCCCTTGTAGACCTCAATCCCAATGCGGTACCTTCGCTCTTGATCAGAATGGGAAAAGCCCGCCTGGACCGCCGAATCCAGCCTCCAATCCCGTTCTTCCATGGTAGATAGATCAATCGCAGTATACCAGTTAAAAAAATCCCATAAAATCATTTTTTGGGGTTCCCATTGGATCCCCGTTTGTAGACGAATCGGTTTTTGCACATCATGGTTTCCGGGGTTGTATCCCCAACCGAGTTCCCCATAGGTACGCAATTCTGGAGTGAGCTGCTTGCTGATCCCCAATGCCAACTCACGGCGTGTGTATCCAATCCGCCTTCGCCCGGTGTCTTCGATGTGTTCATCCCCAAGGTGGCTTGAAGTGTGAAGAAGAGCGATTTTATATGCCCATCCCTCCGGCCGTGCCATGGTCAAATGCCATCCGAAGTTTCCGTCCCAGCCCAGGTTATCTTGAGAATTATTCAAATCGAATTGGGCATCGATTCCTGCTTCAAAACTGAATTGAATTCCTAACTCAGGACGGTTATGGGGATGAATTTGAAAAACCCCAAACAGACCACCTGCTTTGAGGGTAATGCGAAAATCCCCTACGCTATTAATGTCATTATCCGTGATTCCCCCCACAATGGCGGCAAAACCGGGACGGTGGGGACCGGCAATATAAGGGGGGTAGAGGTCCCCTCTGGGTAGAAATCTGAGAGTCTTCCCCTCTTTAAGGTTGAGGGTATATTCTTTTGGTGGTTCCTCCTCCGGAGTCGTTAGTGCAAAGGTTTTCTGGGCAATCCCAAATTGCCCTATCAAAATCAAAATTCCTACCCAGAAAAAACGATTCAAAAAATCCTCTAATTGGAAATAGAGAAGCAAAGCCGCAATTTTAGCTCAATACCCCTTTTGTCCATAATCGCCATACGTAAATGCATATGATCAGCCCAATGCCTAACCCCAGGGCTATACCCAAAACACCGGTGCCTCCCGTGGCCTCAGCCAATTCCTTGGTTGATGCCTGCCAGAGGGTTGAACCCATATTTAGAACAAAGGCCCCAGAAAAAACATAAAATGAATCTTTCCGAAGTAAAAATAGGGCGATCGCCCCCAGAAGATGGAGAAAGGTGATGAGAACCGTTAGTGCATGGTCAAAAAGGGTAAGGCTGTCAAAAAAGGCCTGTTCTTCCGGGCCTAGGGAAATTAACCCGGAAAAGATCATGTGGAGGGAAAAAAATGTCCCCAGAACAGATAAAAAATAAAATACGCAGATGATCCAAATCCCAATGGGCCTTTTTCTTTTTTTTGGGGGGTTGTTTTCTAATTCAATGGACATTTTTTTTAAAAAAATTATTTAATTTTCAGAATGGAAAATGGTGATGACCCGAATGATATCAAACCTTTGAAAAAGGGACAAGAAAAAAGGTAAAGGGGCGACCTTTATGGGAAAAACGTGGTTTCCCTAAATGATTTGTGTGTTTCCAATCTTTTCCTCTTTTTTTTATTTCCTGAAGTTTTAATTTGGAATAAGGTTTAAAACCACTTGGAATGTCATTTTTTATCAAATCTGTTTCTGATCTACACCTTTTTTACAACCAAAATACTCTAAAAAGAGTATTGACGGTTTGGGAATGTCGTAGTAGAAAGAGGTAGTTTTTTACCTCACTTGTTTTTCCTATCGCTAATGGTGCCCCATTTGAGTTCGAAGAATTTGGTTTTATTAAAAAAATTTTCATTTGTTTTATTAATGTTTGTTTTAATTTCTTGCGGGAGCGGGAACAACGGAGACCAAGGGGGAGGTGCTTCTTCCTTTCAGGATCTTTTTTTCTTCACGGCGGATGACGGGGAGGGAGTAAGAACCCTTTGGAAAACCGACGGAACTGAAGGAGGGACGGGAATGGTCAAAAAGATTCAGCCCAGCGGAGGCTTGGCCGCACAGAACTTTCTGGTGGAAGTGGGAGG
Source organism: Nitrospiria bacterium (assembly GCA_036397255.1). Lineage (NCBI taxonomy): Bacteria > Pseudomonadati > Nitrospirota > Nitrospiria > Nitrospiria bacterium. The sequence continues at coordinate 66,176 of DASWJH010000079.1, read as the reverse complement.
GGTTCTTTTTTTTGTGGCCAATGATGGCCAAAATGGGGCTGAGCTTTGGAGGAGTGACGGGACGGAAGCGGGAACGTTGTTGGTCAAAGATATATTTCCGGGATCGAAATCTTCCAATCCCTCCTCTCTGACACACCTCAATGGAATACTCTTATTTGTGGCCAATGACGGACTTAATGGATTGGAGCTTTGGAGAAGTGACGGGACCGAGAAGGGTACCTTTATGGTCAAGGATATTCAACCCTTAGGGGATTCCCTTCCCGGATTTCTGACCTCTGTTAATGGGACATTATATTTTGTAGCATTTCATGAACTTTTTGGGGTTGAGCTATGGAAAAGTGACGGGACGGAATCAGGCACGGTGATGGTGAAGGACATCTACCCAGGGAGGTCTTCGTCCCAACCGGGGTTTCTTATCGGATTGAAACAAACCCTCTATTTTTGGGCGGAGGACCCTGCAAACGGTTCGGAGCTTTGGAGAAGCGATGGGAGTGAATCGGGAACCAAAATGGTTAAAGATATTAACCGGGGAGTGAACCATTCTCTCCCATTTTCTCTGGGGGAACTTAAGGGAGGGTTACTTTTTTCCTCCAATGATGGGTCCTTTGGTTTTGAGCTTTGGAGAAGTGATGGAACGGAGGGAGGAACCCGGATTGTGAAAGATATCAATCCGGGACCCGGAGACTCCTATCCGTTTTCTTTGAGTCATATCCATGTGGCCCGCCTAAACGATTTCTTATTTTTCCCGGCCCGGGAAGAGAAAAGCGGTTTTGAGCTCTGGAGAACCGATGGAACACAAAACGGAACCGGCCTGGTCAAAGATATTAATCCAGGGACACGATCTTCCTTTCCCACCTATCTTCAGGGTTTGGACGCCAAACTGTATTTTGTGGCAACCGACGAGGTGCTGGGTACGGAGCTTTGGCAAAGTGATGGCACCCCAGAGGGAACATCCATCGTCAAAAATATTAATCCCCTGGGAAGCGCTTACCCTGCCTTGCTGACAAAAGTTAATCATTCCCTTTTTTTCGTTGCAAACGATGGCCAAAGTGGTTTTGAACTCTGGAAAAGCGATGGAACCTCGGGTGGGACCATTAGGGTAAAAGATATCTTTCCAGGGTTAAAAGGAGGGTTGGCCTATGGGTTTTAGTGTTCCTTTCTTCCGCCATTCAAATCAAACCAAGTAGGCTGCCAAAATTCCCGACAACACAATTCCATCAAAAGTCCCAGCTCCTCCAATGCTGGCCATTCCAGTTGAAATTCGGGGAATATCCCGTAAATGCATAAGGTCCGCACCGATCAATGGCCCCAGCACCCCTGCAACGAATGCAACAGGGGGGCCATCACCCGGAATCAGAATTAAGGCCGAAAGGGCCGCAACCAGGGGAGGGATCAACGCGGGCATCGCGATGCCGATGCCTCTAACCGGTTTCGCCAAGCGGTAGCAAACCCATGTGTTGATTAATACGGCAACCCCCACCAGGGTGGCTGCCCCGATTCCTTTGGAAAATATAAAAAGGATTTCATACAAAGCAATACCGGTTGGGATCACACATCCCCCTACATTGACTGCGACCACCGTTACTTTTTGGGCGCTTTTTAGTTCCGGGAAAAATCCTGTAAGACCAAAAACGGCTAAAGGGTGGGATTCTACCTCCTGTACTCTGATCATTCGTTTCACGGGAATATTGATGAGGCTTCCAAAAAGGATTCCCATCAGGAGAAGAAGGGCGGTTTGAGTATCCAGCTGAAGCTTGAGTAAAGCCCCCACCATGATTTCTCCAAAAATAACGGGAAGTAAAACCAGTAAAAGGAGAAATAGTAAAATGGGAAGACAGCCTAAGGGAAACATTATTTTTTGTCGAAGTTTTATGGAAACAGTTTGGGTTAAGCTGGTACTTTATTATGGTAAGGCTTTAACTATATTTTCCCTTAACCGGTCATAGTACCGGGTTAGCCCTTTGTTGGATGAAACCAGCAGGGTTGATTTGAACATGGTGGAATAAACCGAGGCATGAGAAATTTTGACCGTAGTGTTGGGGTCAAGTAATTTATCGGAATGGTAAATTTCACCGATGGTTTTTAAAGCAAAAAGGTGAGGCCAAAGGCAAGCGAGGCGGAGACGGATTTCTCCTTTTGGAATGGCCATGATATAGTCCCATCCTTTTTCCAAGTGGTCCAATGTTAAACGGATTAATGAGGCGAGAAGGGGCCTTAATTGATGAATGGTGGATGGTTCAAGGAGATCATGAGGTTTTAATTCGAATCGATCCAATAGGGTTTTAGGAATATAACACCGACCTTTTGAGAGGTCTTTAGAGAGATCCTTGAGAATATTGGTCATCTGAAGCCCTTTTCCAAATCGTATCCCAAGCTTACACATTTCATCTTCCTTCCAATTTCTCAAAGCCTGAAAGTGTCCCACGGACATCCGGGTCCAGAATTCTCCCACCACACCCGCCACATAATAGGTATATTGATCCATTTCATCCTCGATGGAAAGAGGAAAAGGGTCCCTGGCGTTCTGGAGGGGAAAACGGATCAGGTCCATTTCCATCCCTTTTGTTAAGGTTGAGACCAATGAGCGGATTCGGTCCTGATCCTCAGAAGAAAATGTCAGAAAGGTTTGAAAACAGTCATCTAAATGGGTCAAAAGGGTTTCCTCGGCCGTGTTTTTCTGGAAATCCCTGAGGCTGGTTTGAATTTCCTTAACCGTTTTCCAAGAAACCGAGGGGCACTGAAACTGTTCCCTGAATAATTCCAGATATTTTAATCGTTCACCTTCGGGAATTAAGGACGTGTCTGCGATGGTGTCTGCAGCTCGGCAGAAAAGATAAGCCAAACCGATCTGGGGCCTCACCTTGGAGGGTAGAACCCATAGGGTTAAATAAAAGGACCTGGAGACTCCTTTTAGAATAGTTTGGAATGGAATCGGTGGCATTTTTAAATATATTGCCCATTTTTATTTAAATTAAAGGAAATTGCAAGAGGGTATGATTTTTGGCCAAAATGGAAAGTTTGAGGTAGTTGCGGAAAAAAACATATTGTTTGATCAAATGGAATATCTCAAAAATATCCCCCTCCCCTCCAAAAATACCCTCAAAAATCGATAAAAATATCCTAAACAGGGTATGAAGAGAACTTCCGGGAAATATAAAAATTTTAAAAAAAATAAGGGGTAAGAAACTGTTTTAAATCCTACGTCTTGGTCATGAAATTTAGGGTCTGGATAGGTCTTATTCATTGATATTTTTTTAAAAAAAACCATCCTAATTGTGAGGAAGAGTGCTGTCCTGACCTAACATTTTTATCAAGGGGGGGTCCTATGAAGATTAATGTTTTCCTAAAAGAGAATGCCTTGATTCGAATAAAAAAAATAGTTTTAGGTTTTTTCATTCTTTTTTTAATTTTACCTGTTTCCGGGAATGCCCAGGAGGAACCCTTTGCAAAAAATGGGTTTTATATTGGTGGAATGTTTCCCTTTAATACCATTGGCGGAGATTTTGATGGGGAAATGATTTTGGTTGGGGGCAGCGATGTGATCCTGGTTCCTGAGGTCGAAAGTGGAACCGGTTTTGGCATTTCGTTGGGTTTAAGGTCTTACCAGGGGGCCATAGAGCTTGATTATCTGAGATCCCGCCATGATGTGAAATTTCTGGGAATAAAATTTGGGGAAGCCGATTACAACATGGTCAATATCAATGGAAAATATTTTTTTAACATGAGCCAACCTGCCCAACCTTTTCTAATGGCGGGTATGAACATTCCCTGGTTAGTGGTTGAAAATGGATCTGCTAATGCAACCACGGTAGGAGACGGGTTCTTTTATGGCGTTGGCCTGAACCTTGGCGGGGGTCTCTCCTATTATTTTACCCCAAGAATCGTTCTCAATTTAGCTCTTATCTATCGGGTGATTGGGTATTATACTGCCGAGGGGGTGAACGGAACCAGGGATGAGATCAAAGATCCCCTTTTTGGCGGAGGGTTGGGGATCAACACCGGAATGGCCTTTACCTTCTAATTGGCTGAGGCATTTTTGAAAATGTTATTCAAATGTAAAATGTTTTTTAACTGCGGATAAAATTTCCCAGGTACAAGACATACCAGACGGAAAGGTGACCAAATCCCCTTTGCCCATTTTTACAGATTTTCCATTCTTTAGGGTAACAATAACCTTCCCTTCCAGGAAATAGCAGGTTTCCGTTTCGGAATAGGTCCACGGGAATTTTGATGCTTCTTTGGCCCAGATTGGCCAATCGGTTACACCAAGGTCTCTCAGTTTTTTTTCGGTTGGGTTTTGTTCGACTTTTATTTCGCTCATCATTTCATCTCTAAAATATGGTTTAAAAGAAGGTTGATTTTATTTCCAATCCTCAGATAGAGTCAACTTAAGATTTTTTTTCACTTTTCGGGATAGTACAATAGGGCTTAAAATTGGTTTGCCCCAAAATTGGACCACGGGGTTGGCGCCTTTGGGGTTAATTTGTACCTATAAAGGGGGAACGAAACCCGAAATTCAGATGAGGCGGGTATGATCTTTGCTTATTTTTGGAGGAAGGGTTTAAGTTTTAAAAAAAATTTTGATATTTCCGGGAGGATAAGTGATGGGGGGTGAAAACGCTCAAAAAGGAATTTTGGAGGAGATTAATCGGTTCGGACTTTTCATTGTTTTAAAAGCCATTGACCCCAAAAAAAATGGGCCGAGCATTGCCAGACATTGCGCCAAACTTTCTTCTTTGATTAAGACGGTTCATCATTTGGATCCTTCCAGCGGTCTTTCCGGGGCGGTGAGTTTTGGATCCGATTTTTGGGATATTATCTCCCCTGGAAAACGGCCTAAACATTTACACCCTTTTCATTCCATTGAGTCCGGGGAACGAAGGGCCCCCCGGTCAGGGGGGGATATCCTGTTTCATATTCATTCCGGCAGGGAGGATCTGAATTTTGAATTGGCTAGGCGTATGAATCTGCTTTTAGAGGGGTCGGTCACTGTTTTGGAAGAGGTTCATGGTTTTTCCTACCTCGACTCCCGCGACCTTACGGGGTTTATCGATGGAACGGCCAATCCCCAGGGTGAGGAACGGTCAAATGCGGCCCTAATTGGATCCGAAGATCCGGAGTTTAAGGATGGTAGCTATGTCCTTACCCAAAGGTATGTCCATAACCTTTCAGGATGGGAAACACTTTCGGAAAAGGATCAGGAAAAGATCATTGGCCGTAGAAAAAAAGACAGTGAGGAATTGGGGGGAGGTGAAAAGGCCCCAACCGCCCACATTAGCCGCGTAGAAATTGAAGAGGGCGGAGAGGAGCTTAAAATCCTTCGTCATAGTCTTCCTTATGGAAAAGCCATGGGAGAATCGGGGCTTTTTTTCCTTGCTTATGCGAAGAATTCTGAAATTTTTGAAAAAATGTTAAACCGGATGTTTGGTGTATCGGGGGACGGGGTCCACGACCATCTCATGGATTTTTCCCAGCCGGTTTCTGGGGCCTTGTTTTTTTCACCCTCCCTTAATCTCTTAAAAAGTTTTTCCAATTAACCACTCCACAGGGATTGCCGTTTGATAGGTTTTTTTTCAATTTATCATTTCCGTTGAGGTTAAATTGGTTTATTCCCTTCTCAAAACCACCTTGATTATTATTTTTATGGGAGTTTCCTTATTAACTTGTGCGGAAGAGACCCCTTTTTCAGATTTTTCCGGTTCTTTGAACGGTAAGATTGTGGTCCTTACCCGCAATGCCCCTACCACCTATTTTACAGATCGGGATGGACACCTTTCCGGCCCGGAACACGATATGGTTTCCGCCTTTGCCCGTGAACAAGGCTTTGATGTAACGTTTAAGGTTTTAGATACGGTGGAAGAAATTCTCAGTGAACTTCAGCGAGGGGGAGGAGATTTTGCAGCAGCGGGGCTTAGCAAAACAAAAGAGCGGTCGGATCACTTTGTATTTGGTCCAGTTTACCAGGAAATCGAACAACAGGTGATCTGTCAGAAAGGGAACCGGATCAGGAAAATAAAAGATCTTATCGGGAAAGATGTTTTGGTCATAAAAAAAAGCAGCTATGAATCTAGATTGAGGCAATTAAAATCGAAACACCCAAAACTGGAATGGCGGACCACAAGCGATTTATCGACGGAGCAGATTCTGCATTTGGTTTGGAAGGGGGAGGTGGACTGTACGGTGGCTGATTCCAATATTGTTTCGATTCACCGGCGGTTTATGCCCGAATTAAATGTTTCCATTTCCCTTTCCCCAAAAGATTCATTGGTATGGCTTTTTCCAAAAGAAACAGAAATTTTAAAAAATTCAGTTAAGCCCTGGTTCTCCCATGTGACCAAAAATGGAAAGTTGAAAGCCTTGATGGAAAAATATTATGGGCATGTGGATTTCTTTGATTATTATGATCTTAAGGTTTTTAAAAAAAGAATCAAGAAGCGCCTGCCGAAGTTTCATCAACAGATCAAATCCGCAGCCAAACAGCATCAATTCCCATGGGAATTATTGGCCGCCATTTCTTATCAAGAATCTCATTGGGATCCCAGGGCCAAAAGCCCCACGGGTGTCCGTGGGTTTATGATGTTGACCCAAACCACGGCGGCGTCTCTCGGGGTCACCGACCGCTTGAACCCACGACAAAGCATATCCGGCGGGGCTAAATACCTAAGAAGAATGATTAATCGAATTCCAGAACATATTCAGGAACCGGATCGAACATGGATGGGTTTAGCCTCTTATAATGTAGGGTTTTCTCACCTTAAAGATGCCCGGAAAATTGCCGCTGAATTAAACCAAAATCCAAACAGCTGGCACTCGGTGAAAAACGCTTTGCCCCTACTTTCTCAAAAAAAGTATTATCGACATCTAAAATACGGTTATGCGAGGGGAGTTGAACCGGTTATATATGTTGAACGGATCAGGAATTATTACGACATCCTTTTAATTCTGGAAAAGGATTTTTCTTAAGGGAGAAAAGGTTGACAAAAGTCGAGTTTTTTTGAATGACAAATAGTTGTGGGGAATTTATAATATAATCCTCTAACAATTGGGGAAAAAAAGGTATGAAGAGAAACTATTGTTATGAAAGGAGGCTCATCGTGGAAGTGAGTGGGTAAATTTTGTCATTACCCGCCTGTCCGGCGGGCACTTGCAGGCAGGGGAAAGCGGAAATCCAGGCCCTTCCCATCATTCCCGCGAAAGCGGGAATCCAGAAGATGTTGATTTTTTGAATCCTGGTTTCCCGATAAAACCATTCGGGAATGACGAACTGGATTTTGCAGGAACCTCTAATACTTCAAAGGCTTCAACCACAGAATGACTTTGCCTTGACCCTTGCCCTGTATGGATCTTAAACACTTTTTAACAATTTTTACCCACTCACTTCCACGATGAGCCAAAAATTTTTATTTCTTAAAATCCCCCGCTCATTCCCCTTTTGAAAAGGGGAATTTTGTTTTCAGGTTTCACCCCTTTTTAAAAAAGAGGCCTCCCAAAATTTTCCATCTTTGAAAAAGAGGGGCAAGGGGAGATTTATTAGTTTTCTTTTTCTACCCTGAGCCGTAAAGGATTCGTTAAACCAAAGGTTAAACAAAGTAATTTTATAAAATAAATGGAGGAAAAGTCAAAAAGGTTGTGGGCGGGGGAAGGAAAACATTTGTGTTTCTTTTGAATTTACCTCTTTTGGATTTTTTTGGGGTTTTTAAAGGAGGTATTTTTTAGAACCCACCCCAAGAACCGGTGGACTTCGCGAGGATTATTCAACGTATAGTGGGCGGCTCCTTTACCTGAAGGGGGCCCTACCATGATCCCAATTCCTTTGTTTCGAATCAATCGCATGGCATCCTGATCGGTTTGGTCATCCCCGATGTATAGCGGCCACTTCCTCTTAAAACCGGGCTGTTTTAAAACCCAAAGAACCGCTTTCCCTTTGTTCCATTCGATGGGGGGCCTTATTTCCCATACGGCTTTTCCCCCGCTCAAACGGATTTTTCCTTGGTCATTAAAATTTTTTACCTGTTGTTGAAGGATCTGGTTGGCTTTTTCTCTGGTCTCTCTCCGGGCCAAGCGATAATGGACGCTCAAGGTAACTTTCTTATTTTCAACCCAAACCCCTGGAAGGTTGTCCAGACGCTTTTCCAGTTGAATGCGAATGTTTTTTAGAAACTTTCGCCATAGGGTTTCATTCTTCATTCGGAATTGAAAGTTCTGGCCGGATATTTCAAAACCATGATTACCGACATAAGTTACCCCGGATAACCTGACCCGTTTTTTTAAATCGGCTTGTGCCCTTCCGCTAATAAGTACCACGGGGATTTTTTTCGAGATAGACTGAACCAACCGTTTGGTGGAAGAATCTAAAAAAGATTGATCAGGATGGGGGGCGATGGGCGCCAAGGTTCCATCGAAATCAAGAAACAATACCAGAGGGTTTTTTATTTTCCTCTGAAGTGAGGATAACCAGGATTTGTTGAAAGTGAGATCCATAGTGAACCCAAAGGAGGAACTTTTTTTTTAATGGGGTTTTATTTTTAAATAATTTTGGATTTTTATCATTTTGAAAGGGAATACAAGCAATCATACCGGAAACATTTTCAATTGGCTATTCTTTTAACTGAAAAATATTTGAGAAAGTGTTTTAGTGTAGGTAGACGATGTTCTTTTTTTTGGGGGTTTCCAGAGAAACCCATAGGGCGAGATAGTCCTTGGCTTGCCGGGTAATTAAGAAGTTCTGACGGACATGTTCCTTGCCCATCTCCCCCATGCGTTTGGTGAGCTGAGGGTTGTGCAGAAGCTGACGGATATGGAAAGCGGCCCCTTCAACGGAATGAACTAAAAAGCCGGTGATTCCATGGTTGATCTGTAAAGGAATGCCTCCTACCGATCCGCCGATGACCGGTTTTCCTTTCCATAAAGCTTCCGTCACTGTTAAACCAAATCCCTCCCGCAAGGATTTTTGAAGGATAATCGTGGATGCCCTTTGTAAGGCATTGAGGTGTACATCACTGAATGGAGGAAGATCTAGAATATGGATGTGCGGGTCTCCCTCTGCTTCTTCCCGTACCCTGGCAAGAATTTCTGATGACTCGGGATCATCCGATGCCGCACCCCCTGCAAGGATTAAACGGCAGGGATGGTATTTTTTGACCATGCGGTAGGCCTGAATTACCCCGAGAGGATCTTTAAAGGGATCAAAGCGGGAAACCTGCATCATAATGGGCAAATCCGTTGGGATTTGATATTCTTCGAGGACCTTTTGTATTTCCTCCTTGGAAAGGTCACGGTTTTTGTTGCTGAGGGGGTCAATCGAAGGGGGGGCGATGAATTGTGGAATGGATAAGGTTTGGGCGAATTTTGAGACAGAAAAAATCGCTGCATCATAATTTTCCACATTGGGACGGAGGTCCTCCCAAATTTTCCGGTTAGGATGGGAAAGATCGATGTGGCACCGCCACACCCATTTCCCTTGCTTAGGCCGGTAATGAATTAAGGCCGCGGGCTGTGGATCGTGAATAAATACCATATCTGCTGAAAGGTTCAGGTTTTTTGAGTTTTCCCTGTTGACCTCATAATAGTGAGCCCACATTTTTTTTGAAATCTGTAAATCCTTTCCCTGAAGTCCATTGTGAAAATTCTTTGTGATTCCAAAAAATTCTTCATTCCCTTTGATGACTTCCCAACGGGCCTTGATTCCCAATCCCACAAAAATATCGTTTAATCGATGTAAAATTTCGGCGACCCCGCCTCCGGTCGAGGTTGAATTCACATGCAAGTAGGATTTGTTTTTCAGTTGCTCAGCCAGTTTTTTAAGCATTCGAATATCTTCGGATGGGGCTAGCTTTTCGTAGGGCTTCAAATTATCCATGGGTAAGCTCCATATCCACCAACTCAATCAGTTTTCGCCTTAGTCCTTCCAGGCTGTACAAATAGGGATCGAGTTGCCGAATTTGATGGCAGAGATTTCTTCGCCCCAGGGATTGCTCAACCCAAAAGGAAAAATCATCGGATGGGCTCTCCATACGGATCCGGGCCTCAAAAAAATGGTAGTAAATGCTGCTGGGTCCAACCTGTCTCAGGGCCATTCTGAATTCTGTAATATCCCTTGCCCTAAATCCAGTTGGAATGACCAAGGTGATTGAATCATTAAAAAAGAATTCATCCCCTGGCCTGGCGGGCCGGGGAGCGGGGAAATGATCCCGGTAGTCTTCCAAAATTCTGACAATGGCCCGACGAATCTCTTCAACGGATTTCATGGAATAAAAATCGAGACAGGCCAGTTTTTCCGCCAGGGCTCTCTCTTCCAGATTTTCCGCCACCCATACCGCAAAATCATTGGGATATTCCGGAGCCACCAGGGTACCTTTAAGGTAGAATTGATGGGTATGATGGAAAACGGCTCCCGGTGCGACGATCTCTACGGCTTGAATCAATTCAGACAAAGTGGCCGTTTTGACTCCCGTGGTTTGGGATAAGCTCATACATTCAAGAAATCGGAATGAATCCCCTAAGGTCATGACCTCCCCATTTTCTGGATGTTAGGAGATTGGGTGGGAATGATCGCGAGACTGGTTTTTGCTTTAACCACGTTTTTCATTATAACAGAATTAATTTCCCCTTTTATGGCGGGGATATCCACCCTTACCATTTTATAGAAGGGGTTGAATTTTTTTAAAAAGATTGATAGAGAAGTAACACCCAAAAAAAATTCTATTGTCTTTTTTATTCATACACGAGAGTCAATAATCCGTCAAATACCTGAAATTCTTAAGGTTTAGAACGGAAGGGAATTGGGAGTTTATTGGCTGGATTGTGGTTTCTTAATGAACCCAACCCTATTCTTTTTTACCTGAAAGGAAGAATATTTAATGGGTGTATTAACCTACCCGGAGACCGGTGTCCGCATCAAAAAGATGAATTTTTTCTTCCTGGAAAGTAAATGGGATGGTCTGACCCGGTTTGATTTGAATGTGAGGGGGGGCTTTTACCTTTAAGAAGTGATGGAAAAAATTTAATTCAACCCAATTTTCAGATCCCATGGGTTCAACCACCGAGATTTGACCGGAGAAGCCTTTCGAGGGCCCATCCGGAACAAGAAAAATATTCTCAGGGCGAATGCCGAGAACCATTCTTTTATTCTGGGATTTTTCCGATTTCATTTGATCTAACAGGGGAGTGGTAATGGGGAAAGAGATATTTTCTCCCAATTGAATGGTTCCGGGTGAGGTGGAACGCCATTCACCTTGAAGCGTATTCATGGGGGGAGATCCGACAAATTTTGCGACGAAAAGATTTTTAGGATTTTCATAGATGGTTTGGGGGGTTCCGCATTGCTGAAGTGTTCCCTCATGCAGAATGGCCATTCGATCCGAGAGAGTCATGGCTTCGGCCTGATCATGGGTGACATAAATCATGGTGATTTTGAGTCTTTGGTGTAATTTTTTTAATTCGCTTCGCATTTCCATTCTGAGTTGGGCATCCAGGTTGGACAGAGGTTCATCCAACAAGAATAGGCGGGGTTTTCTGATAATCGCCCTGCCCAAGGCCACCCGTTGTCGTTGCCCTCCTGAGAGTTCCCTGGGTTTGCGTTGAAGGGTGTGGCTCAACCCAAGAAACTCCGCTACCTTTTTGACTTCCTCCCCGATTTGATGAGGGGATTGTTTTTTCATCCGGAGGGGAAAAGCGATATTTTCATAAACGGTCATGTGAGGATAAAGGGCATAGCTTTGGAAAACCACCGCGACATCCCGATCTTTGGGGGGAAGATGGCTAATGGGTTTGCCATCAAAGCGAATTTCACCGGATGTTAAGGGTTCCAGCCCTGCAATCAGGTGCAGTAATGTGGATTTTCCGCACCCGCTGGGACCCACCAGTGTGAAAAACTCTCCGTTTTGGATCGTTAAATCCATATTCCTGAGAACTTCGGTTTTCCCAAACCGTTTGCTTAAACCTTCTAATTGAACCTCCGCCATTTTTTTCCTTTTTAGGGGCTAGCGTCGTTGGGCACTAAATTTGGGGGCCCGTGCGGTAATCCAAAATGTGGGTCCTCCGATGCCCCCACACCCCTCGCTCGGCCAGGCAAAGCCCGATCCTCGCTTCTTTAACCGGCGAAGTCGTATGGAGTCTCCCCTTCTCGCCCACAGGGTTCGGTATATTCCTATCCTTTTACTGCTCCGGCCGTCATTCCTTCCACCATTCGTTTCTGGAAAACAAGCGCAACCAATATAACCGGAATGGTTACGATAATAGATGCGGCCGCAATCTCCCCATAAGGGATTTCGTGGAGCCCGGGAAAAAGTGCAATTCCCACCGGTATGGTTCGGGAGGCCTCGGTGGTGGTAAAGGACAATGCGAATAAGAATTCATTCCAGGAGAAGATAAACACCAAAATGGCTGAGGCCATCAAACCGGGTGCGGATAGGGGGAGAATTATTTTATAAAATGCTTGGAAAGGTGTACAGCCGTCCATTTGAGCTGCTTTGTAAATTTCTGCGGGAATTTCCCGGAAGAAACTGGTGAGGATCCACAGTGTTAAGGGCAAAGCAAAAGTCGTATGGGTCGCCACCAAAGCCCACCAGGTATCCCTTAACCCGAGGGCCCGAATGATGAGATAAAGGGGGCTTACCGTGGAAATCGGAGGAAACATGGATATCGCAAGGGCCACGGCCAGGAGGACTCCCTTTCCCCTGAAGCCGATCCAGGCCAGCGCAAATGCTGCCAGTGATCCTACCAGTAAGGAGGTGAAAGTGGTCATTGAAGCCACAAGGACGCTATTGGAGATAATCCTCAAAAAAGGGTGGTCGGTAAAAACCGATTGGACATGTTGGAGTGTGGGGTGTGTTGGAAAAATCGGTGGCAGGGAGGTTAATTCCGACTCTGGTTTTAAAGCGGTTATGCCTTGCCATAGAACCGGTCCCAAGCAGAAGGCTACCACACCCGTTAAGAGGAGGAAAAAAATAATGTGTTTTATTAGGGTTGGGTTCCTCATGTTAAAAGCCTTTGCCAGTAATCTTTCCCAAGAAGTTTCAAATAAATGATACTGATTAGGCCCACGCACATGAACGTCACTACGGCAATGGTGGACCCATAACCGAATTGCAGTGTTTGGAATAATACTTTGTAAGCATAAACAGAGAGGGTTTCGGTGGTATTCGCAGGGCCCCCTCCGGTCAATACATAGATGGCATCAAAGACGCGGAAGGCATCCAGTGTGCGAAACAGAAGAACCACCAGGATGATCGGTTTTAAGGAAGGTAAAATAATGTATCGGAAAATGGCCCATGCATTGGCCCCGTCTACTTTGGCAGCATGGTATAAATCTCTTGGAATGGTTTGGAGTCCAGCCATTAATAGTATGGCTGCAAAAGGGGTGGTTTTCCAAACTTCCATTAAGATCGCCCCGTGGATGGCCCAAAATGGATCTCCTAACCAATTGATGGGTTGGTGGGTGACCTGTGTTTGTTGGAGGAAAAAATTAATCAGGCCAAATTCCCCGTTGTATAACCACTCCCACATCCTTGCAGACACCACGGTTGGGATGGCCCAAGGAATTAAGATCAGAGCCCGGACCCATCCCCGCCCGGTAAAAGCCTGGTCCAATAAAATGGCGATTCCTAAACCTAAACTGATCTCAAGTGCTACGGAGACAAGGGTAAAATAGACTGTGTTTTTAAGGCTATTCCAAAACCGTGGATCACCCATTAAAAAAAAATAATTGTCTAGACCGACAAAATGAGAGATATCAAAGATGGGAAGATTTCGCTGTAGGCTGAGGCCGATCACCGCCAAGATGGGAAATAAGGCAAGGGCGATTAGGATAAAGACTGTGGGACCAATGAGGAAAAATATCAAACCACGACGTTCCACGTTATTTAACTTTCTAGATTAGCGGAGAGAATATGGTTCATTTGCCTCTGGGCGTTTTTTAATGCTGCCTTGGGTTCCTTCAGGCCGACCAAGGCGGCGGAGAATTCCGGTTGCATGACCTGAGAGAGCATGAGGTAATAAGGGGAAACCGGTCTTGGACGGGCGGTTTCAAAAATCTCGAAGAGCCCGGTAATAAAAGGTTGGGTGGCAATCATTACCTGATCCTGATATAAAGCCCTCCGCGGGGGTTTGTATCCTATTTCAATGGCCATCCACCGCTGAACCTCTGGTGAGGTCAGAAATTGTACCAAGGCTTCAGCCTCTTTAGGATGCCTGGAGAATTTATTCACACCCAGTTGCCATCCCCCTAAAGTAGCAGCGGAAGATTGACCTGGAAAATGGGGAAGAACGGATACTCCCACTTTTCCTCGGATGGGTGATTCCTCTTTTTGAAAAATATTCCATGCATATGGCCAATTCCGCATAAAGACTGCCCGTCCTTCTCCGAAAATCCTGCGGGTGGCCTCCTCATCGGCCGTGGTGACCCAAGGGGGGGAGACCGCAAAGCGTTCAATCAGGTCTTTGGTAAATGTTAAGGCCTGTTCTGCCTCTGGACTATCCAAGATGACCCGTCCCTTTCCATCCAAAACATTTCCCCCTGCAGACCAAACATATTCTAAAATATTGCAAACCAACCCTTCGTATTGTTTTCCCTGCCAAACAAACCCTTTTAAATGGGGATCTTCTTCCTGAGCCAGGATGGTTTGGGCGGTGTCAACCAACCCTTCCCATGTAGTGGGGGCTTGAAGCCTATGTTTGTCGAGGAGGTCCTTTCTATAGTAGAGAATCCCGGCATCAATATACCAGGGAATTGCGTATACTTGGTCTTCCATGGTGACTGCCTCCATGGGTCCCGGAAAGAATTGAACCCGCTGGTCGGGGGGGAGGAGGTGGGACAGGTTGTGTATCCAATTGGCCCTTGCAAATTCATGAACCCAAATGACATCCAGGGAGAGAACATCAAACTCTGCGGAACGTCCCTCAAGGCTCATCACATAAAACTGATGCTGTTGGTCTGTGGAGGCAGGAAGGGTTTCATCCTTTACGAGAATTCCTGGGTGGGCGTCCTCAAAGCGCTGGAGAAGGGATTGAAAGGTTTGTGGGTCTCCCGCAATTTTCCCATGTTTAAATACAACCGTAACCGGCTCTGTACCCTGTTCTGAAGGGGTGGAGGATTGGCAACCCCCCGAACCTCCAAGAAACACCAGTGCCAGCGCGATTCTAAGCAACACCTGGTTCATAAAGGCTCCGCTTTTTTTTGCTTCCGGAGAACCTTTTTATTTTTGTGGAGCCAGGGTTCCTACATCAATAAAGGGCATTGCTCCCCCGATCACCTGAGGAAACCTCCCATCCCATTTCTCAATGGCTCTCAACTGTAAAATCGTTGGGCTGATCGTTTCTCTCTGCATTCTCTGAGACTCTGCTTCCGCTTTGGCTTGGGTTATTTTCTGTTCTGCTTCGATTTTAATTCGATCCAAATCCCGCTTTGCCTTCAATGCCTGTTGTTCGGCGGTCTGTTTGGCTTCAATGGCTGAATTAAATTCCCGAGAAAAGGAAAAATCAATAATGTTGAACCCGTCGGTAATAATATTAAATTGCAAAAGACGCTCCTTTAAGTTGGATTCAATGCTTCGGCTGACCTCGCTCCGGCGGGTAATCAGCTCTTCTGCGGTAAACTGGGCCGAGACGGCCTTCACGGATTCTTGGACTGCTGGATCAATCACACGGTCTTTAAAAAATAGACCGATATCTTGATAAACGGTATTTACCTGGCCGGGATCAATATGATAGTTGAGGGCAATGGTGGATGAAACGGTTTGAAGGTCTTTGGATGCCGCGGTTGCATCGGTTTGTGATTTTTGAACCTTAACATCTACGGTAATGATGTCTTCAATAAAGGGGATTTTAAATTGAAGGCCTTCATTTAAGATGTGATCTTTAACCCCGCCAATTTTGCTGAAGATAACTCCCCTTTCCCCTGCACCCACAATCTCAAATGAGGCACTGATGGTTGCTACAAGGAAAACCAGGACAATCACCCCGATGATCAGTTTCGGCCCTTTGTCCAAAAAAGGTATTTTGGTTAAATCATAGGTATCTTTCATCTTTGCCTCCACTATACCGGTTATCCCCTTTATTTTATCCTATGGAAAAGGGGGATCATTCAAAATTTTATTAGTTATTAATGGTGTTTTCGAGTTTCGTTGGGAAAAAAAATTAACTATTTTATCTCATGAATACCAATTTAATTGTTGGAAGTTTATATGTGATCTTGGGCAAAGCCCCATTCAGAAAAGGATCTGGTTCTTATTTTTTGATCCCTTCGAGGAATTTCCCCAACGGGAGTTTTCCTTGGGGGTGTTGCTTGGCTTTCTCACCCAAAACCTTTGGCCGAATGGGCCGGTTGAGTCCCATTCCCCTCTACCCGGGTTCCATTGGGTTTCCCCTTGGTTGTTTTGGAGAGTTCTTAAGTTTGTTTGAAAACAATCATTTGAAGAGGTCTGGGTAAAAACACTTGAACAAAAAACGATGCTTTCAAAAGTTGTTAAAAGCTATAAGATAGTAATCACATTGGGTTTCCCTGTCAATGAATTTCTAAAATTTCCTCCAGGGTCATATTCCCAATGGTTTCTTTGAACATAAGAGCCATTTTTTTTTAATTCTTATTCAACGGCAAGGGAATACGTGGCAAAAGAGAGATTGAAGGTTATAAAACATAGATCACGGGAAATTCTTAGGAGATGGGAAAGAAAATAATAAATTTGAACGGATCGATTGAGAAAATGAGGGGAGTTCAAGAGTGGTTATGGAAAAGGCTTTTCTTGGAGTGAGGAGGCAATTTGAGATCTAGTTGAGGGAAGGGTGAAAAACGTGGGAAATAGTCAAAACCCAAATGGAATCACAATGTTCCAAAACCTTAGAGGCTTGCTTTATTCCCTTATATCTCCTATACTTGAAAAAAATGGAGGATGGACATTCTCAATGCCTCGGTTCGCTTACAGAATCGGAAAAAGCGATGGTACGATTCTTGAGGAGAAAGTTGACGCAGAAAATGAAGAGGACCTGAAATCGGATTTGGAGTCAAAAGGATACCTTGTTTTTTCTGTTCGAAAGCTTCAGGGTTTAAACCTCTCCTTCTCCCTCCCTCAGTTCTCAAGCCGTATTAGTCAACGGGAATTTCTTATCTTTAATCAAGAATTTTCGGCCCTTTTAAGAGCCGGGCTTCCAATTATTCGGGTGATCGATATCTTGGTGGAGCGGGTGGAAAACCCGGGTTTCCAAAAGGACCTTATGGCTGTCCGTCAAGAGATTAAAAATGGAAGCGCTATTTCCGATGCCATGGCCAAACACCCTCGTCATTTTCCTGAATTGTATGTGGCTTCCCTCCGGGCGGGGGAACAAAGTGGAAACCTCTCGGAAATCCTAGATCGGTTTATTTCATATCTGAAAAGGATGATTGCGGTTCAAAGAAAGGTCATGACTTCCCTTTCTTACCCCAGTTTTTTAGTGGTGGTTTCTGTTGCGGTGGTTTTATTTTTATTAACGTTTGTGATGCCAACTTTTTCGGATATTTATAAGGAATCTAATGCGCAGCTTCCCCAAAGCACCCTTTATCTCATGGGCTTTGTGGATTTTTTAAAAGAATATTTCCTGGCCATAATCGCGGTATTGGTCCTGATGCTGATCGGTTTTCGTTATTGGGTTAAAACGGAGACAGGACGGCGAAACACAGACCGGTGGTTATTAAAAATTCCTCTTCTGGGAAGTTTAATGATTCAGCATAATATTATCCGCGTATCTAGGACCCTATCCACCATTTTAACGGGGGGGATTCCTTTGGTTCCCGCACTGGGGATGGTAGTTCGGGCGGTGACCAATCAAGATTTATCTCTTAGGATTCAGCAATCCATGGAACAGGTGAAGGAAGGAGTGAGTTTGGCCAGGGCATTTGCGGGAATGGCTTTTTTCCCACGTATGCTGGTTGAAATGGTTGAAGTTGGAGAGCAAACAGGCTCTCTTCCAGAAATGCTTCGGGAGATTGCAGATTTCCAAGAGGATGAGTTGGATCTCAGACTCACTCGCCTAATGACATGGATTGAACCTTCTATTTTGTTGATCATGGGGGTTTTTGTTAGTACCATTGTCATCATTATGTACCTCCCAATTTTTAATTTAGCAGGAACCATTCAATGAGGTTACCCGGTTTTGGGAATAAGAGTTGGACCATCCATGGTTGAAGGTCGGACCCCCTTTTTCAAGGATAAAAAATGAAAGGATTATTCAAACGTAAGCGGATTGGGGAACTATTGATTTCAGAAGGTCTTCTTTCGGAAGAGTTATTGGGTGAATTGCTCCTTCTGTCCCAAAGGGACGGGAAACCGTTAGGGGAGATCCTGGTCTCCCGCGGCCATGTGACCGATGAACAATTGTCCCAAACGCTTGCGGTTCAGTTTGACCTCCCTTTTTACGCTTTGGAAGGATACCGAATTGGTCCTCTATTTTTTAAAACCATTCCGGTGGAGTTGATGTATCGATACCCGTTTATTCCTCTAGAAGAAGAAAATGGTGTGCTGACCATTGCCATGTCCGATCCCTCCAATTTGACTGCCGTGGATGAATTGGAAACCCACCTGAAGCGCGAACTTCGAATTGGCGTGGGTACCAAGAAAGCCATATTGGAGGTGCTCAAACGAAGCGAAGGCTCGGGTGAAGTCCTCAAGAAAATCGAAACGGACTTTAAACCCGAATTGATCCGAGAGGATGAAACGGGGGAGGAATATTTATCCGTTGAAAAACTTTCAAAAGATTCAAGTCCAGTCATTAAGTTGGTGGATACCATTTTGTTGACTGCTCTTCAGAAGCGAGTAAGCGATATCCATATTGAGGCCTCCGAAAAAGAAGTGTTTGTGAAATACCGGATTGACGGTGTTCTTTATTCGGCAATGGAAACCCTGGATATAAAATTTCATCCTTCTTTGATTTCAAGGATTAAGGTGATGTCTGAATTGGACATTGCTGAAAAAAGGGTTCCTCAGGATGGGCGTTTTCGAATGCGATTGGAGCAAAAGAAAGTGGATTTTCGTGTTTCCATTCTTCCAAGCATTTTTGGCGAAGATGTGGTCATTCGCATTCTGGACAAAGAATATATTACAGCTGATATTGACGAATTACGTTTAGACCGGTTGGGTTTTAACCAAGAGGACCTACGGAAATTCCGTAAAAGTATTATCGAACCCTATGGGATGGTTTTGGTTACGGGACCGACGGGTAGTGGAAAAACAACCAGTCTATATGCCGCGGTGACCGAAATCAATAATACGGAGGACAAGATTATTACCATCGAGGATCCGGTTGAATACCAATTACAGGATGTGGTCCAAATTCCCGTCAATGAAAAAAAGGGCCTCACCTTTGCCCGGGGGTTGCGATCGATTCTAAGGCATGATCCCGATAAGATCATGGTGGGGGAAATCCGTGATTCCGAAACCGCACAGATCGCAATTCAATCTGCGTTGACGGGCCACCTGGTGTTTACCACGGTCCATGCCAATAATGCCTTTGATGTGATCGGACGTTTTATTAATATGGGGATTGAGCCTTACAATTTTGTTTCGTCCCTTAACTGTATTTTGGCTCAGCGTTTGGTCAGAAGCTTGTGTGGTTTTTGTAAAAAAGAAGCACGGTTGACCCGTGAGTTGTGTGAAGATTCGGGGTTAGATTATGAGAAATTCAAGGATGTTCCTGTTTTTATCCAACAAGGCTGTCCGGAATGTCATAACACGGGGTTTAAGGGACGGAAAGCAATTACCGAATTTTTAGATATGTCGGATGTTATTCGAGAGATGATTCTTAACCGACGGCCTTCCTCCGAAATTCGGAAAGGGGCCATTCAAGGGGGAATGACAACCTTGCGGCAAGCTGGACTGGAAAAGGTTTTTCAGGGGGAAACGACGCTCAGGGAAATTAATCGGGTAACCTTCATCGATTAACATCTTTTTTAATTCTGTCCAAGAGGGATTTCAGCCCCTTTTGGCAAAAGAGGGGTATGGGAATGGGTTTTTGGCCCCAATTTCAACCCAGGGTGGGTTTAAATTTTGGCGCTTCTTCCCTGGCTTTGGTAAAGCTGAAAGGAAGAGGAAGAAGTTCTCATCTTCACCGGTATCAGGTGCACAAGATGAGCAAAGAATTCCTAATCCCTTCTCCCACCGGTCGTAATATTCAAAAGCCGGAGGAAATTAAAAAAATCATTCAAAACCTATTTGAAGAGGAAAAAATACGACGCCAACCCATTTCCCTCAGCCTCCCAGATCTCGCGGTCAAGGTTCTTCTTTTGAAATTGGATCATTTACCCAAAAAGAAGGAGGACTTGGACCAATTGGTCCGTTGGAATATGGAAAAAACTTTTTTGTCTCCCTTAAAGGAAGCCCAACTCTCCTACCAGATTTTAAAACGGGGGAAAAGTGAGGGAAAGAAACACTATGTGGTGGCCTCCATGATTCAACGAAACATTTTATGTGAATATGAGGATCTGATACGGTCATTGGGATGTTATCCGGTCCTCATTGATATTTCCTCTTTTCATGTGCTGAATTTGTGCCGGGAAATTCTTTCCAAAGAGATTTCGGGGGAAGAAGGGTTTCTTTTTGTCAATGTCTTTGATTCTAATTTTACCATTATGATTTTCAGTCACGGTCTCCCGGACTTTATCCGGATTAAAGGTTTTCAGGATCGTCAGGTGTCCGCGCCAGGAGAGGGGGTCTCCCGCAGTGAAAAAATTACTGAAGAAATAGAAACCTCTTTCCGGTTTTATCGCCGGGAAGGACCAACCGAAACCATCAATACCATTTTCCTTTTTGGTGGACCTCAGATGTCTGATTTGATTTCCCCATTAGAAGAGCGATTTCCTTTAAAAGTTCATCTTTTAGATCTGCAACCCTTTGTGGCAATGGATGGTTTTTCCTCCGTGGATGGGGAAGATGTCCCTTTTGTGATTCCCGCTTTAGCCGCGGCCATGGGAAGGTAGGACTTTAGGTATGGATCCGGCCCACTCCACCTCCGAAAATACCCCTCCTCCTTCCCCGAAAAGGTCCCAGGTCATTCTTCCTTTTCGAATCAACCTCTCCACTGAACCTTACGGTTCTATAATTTTGCTTCAATGGGTTTTGCTTTTTCTGTCGATAGGGTTGTCTTTGATTTTTGTGATGGGCCTGACCCAACTTCAAACCATAAAAGAGGATACTGCTCGATTTCAAAAAAGCGTTAAAAGGGTCCTTAATCAACAAAATGATTTGAAGGCTACCTTCGAGGGCGGGCCCGCGGGTTCTCTAGGGGAAAAGGATATTCTAAAAGAGGTTAATTTTGCCAATGCCCTGATTATACGCAAATCGTTTTCTTGGACGTCTTTTTTCTCCAGTTTAGAAGAGCCCGTTTCACGAGACATTTCAGTTTCCAGGGTTCAGCCGGAGGGAAAGGATAACGGGGTCCAAATCGAAGGAAAGTCGTTATCTTTGCACAGTTTAACCCAGTTTATTTTGGAACTTGAAAAGTCACCTCATTTTGACACGATATTTTTGGCGAACCAAAAAAAAGACAAAGAGGGTAGAATTCAGTTTTTGATTACCTTTCGCTATGTAGAATAATTTTAATTGAGAAAATAAAGTGGATTATTTGGGAATTTTAAAGCGGTATCGGAAATTAAAAATCGGAACCCTCCTGTTTTTATTGGTTCTTCTTTCCAATGCTTTTTTGTTTATTGGTTTTGTGTTTCCCCATAAAATGAAACGGAGTGAAACGGTATTTCAGTGGGAGGAATCTCGAAAAAAATTAAACCGAATACATTCTTTAAAAAATGCAGAAGTTCAATTGAAAGGATGGAAGGAATTGCTGAAATCCAAAGAAGATTTTTCAGAGACCATATCTTCTATTTCGAAAACCGCGAAACGGCATCGAATTGACATTCCCTCCATTTCATATCAACAGCAAGATTTAGAACTCAAAGGACTCTCCAAAATATCCTTTTCTTTTACCATCAACAATCGTTATGATAGAATCCGAAAGTTTATCTATGATCTTGAAACCTCAGAGGAGTTTTTAATCATTGAGGAATTGGTGGTGGAAAATTCGGCAAAGAAGGAAAGCCAGGATGTAGAGGCTCAAATGAAGGTTTCCACCTTTCTTGTTGAAAGAAGGGTGGGGTAAAGCTAATCCAAATTTTATCCCCCATTTGGACCTTTTTCTTGGAAATGGGAAACCTCTTTGTTTCAGCTTCCTTTTTTTTTATATTGGGCATTCATTTGACCTTCCTAAGGTGGGTAACACCCTTCAAAAAGGAGAACCCTGACCCAAAACCTATTTCCTAGCCCGGGTGAAAGTGAAATAGTTTTTACGAAAGCTTAACCAAGGGGTACCAGCCGACTAAAAGGAGAAAAATTTTTCCAATATATGCTTTTTTTTTTCCAATTCAGTTGGGGTTGGCAAAGTCTTTAAATGGGAATACCCAAAAAAGGAAAATGAATTCAAAGGCTTAATGACAAAATGGAAAATGTTTCGGATGGGGTATTTGGCATGAGAATTGCCTAAATCCTTTGTAATTTAAGGTTTTCCGATATAAGGGATTACCTTTCTTGGGATTTTGTTTTTTCAAGGGGCCCTTTTTAGGTTAGAAACACTTTCCAGAAAAAAAGAAGGAGGAGAGGTCGTGAGTGAACAAGATTTTACTCATTTTAATACAGAGGGGCGTGCACGGATGGTTGATGTTTCAGAGAAAAATGCAACCTTTCGAACGGCGGTTGCGACCGGACAGGTTTTTATGCTCCCTAATACATTGGAAAAAATCCAACAGGGGAAAATTGCCAAAGGAGATGTTCTGGCTGTTGCTCAGGTTGCCGGGATTATGGGGGCCAAAAAGACTCCGGATATTATTCCGATGTGCCATCCTCTTTTGTTAACCAGTGTAGACATTCTTTTTGAAGAACAGGCCGATCCCAATGAGGATGGCCTTTGTTCCATAACCATTACCGCAACGGTAAAAGTGGGTGGACAAACCGGGGTTGAAATGGAGGCCCTCACCGCCGTCAGTATAGCTGCTTTAACCATTTACGACATGTGTAAAGCCATTGATAAGGGAATGTATTTTACCGGTATGGGGTTGCTTTCTAAATCGGGCGGAAAATCGGGACCCTTTAAACGAAATCAGCCCTTGGGTGTTAAATGAGCTCGATGATTAAGACCGATGGGCTAACGAAAATTTATTCCTCCGGATGTAAAGCCATTGAAGATTTAAGTTTTGAAGTTTATCCAGGAGAGATTTTCGGGTTTCTGGGTCCAAATGGGGCGGGGAAGAGTTCAACAATTAAAATTTTAACTACCCTCTCACGTCCGACCTCCGGAACGGCTTTTGTGGACGGCCATGATGTGATGAAACAGGCGGGATTGGTTCGGGAAACCATTGGATATGTTGCCCAGGAAACCGGGGTGGACTATTTTATGTCAGG
Organism: Nitrospiria bacterium; assembly: GCA_036397255.1. Lineage (NCBI taxonomy): Bacteria > Pseudomonadati > Nitrospirota > Nitrospiria > Nitrospiria bacterium. The sequence continues at coordinate 42,765 of DASWJH010000079.1, read as the reverse complement.
CAGGGAAAATCTGAACCTTCAAGGACGACTCTATCGGCTTTCCTCGCACCTCATCCGGGAACGGGTGGGAGATTTACTTCAATTTTTTGATCTTCAGGATTCAGCAGATCAATTGGTTTCCACCTATTCGGGAGGAATGCGCAGAAAGCTGGATATTGCCTCAGCCCTAATTCATCGTCCACGCCTGCTTTTTTTGGATGAACCCACCCTGGGTCTGGATCCACAAAGCCGGTTGGCCTTATGGGATCTAATCCGGCGGTTGAATCAGGCATTTAAAGTGACGGTCTTTTTAACCACCCATTATTTGGATGAAGCAGACACCCTGGCTCAACGAATAGGGATCATCGATCAAGGTCGAATCCGAGTCATAGGCACCCCTGATTCCCTAAAGGATGAAATTAAGGGGGATTCGGTGAACTTATCGTTTGAAAGTTTGAACGGCGTGCAAAAGCAGATGGTTACGGCCCTCCGGACAGAACCCTATGTCAAAGATCTTTTAGAGGAGGAAAAAGGTGTTCGCGTTTATGTTGCCAATGGAGGTGAGGCGATTCCCCTTATTTTAAAATCTCTGCAAAGTAAAAATTTAGAGGTAAAATCGGTAACCATGTCCCGACCGAGTTTGGACGATGTGTTTTTAAAATACACCGGAAAACGCATAGAAGACTCCGCGGACTCTGGGGATGGAAACCCCTGGTGGGCCAAGTGGCAAAAAGGAGGTTCCTGGGGAGGGCAAAAGGGGAAAGGGAAAGCAGAGGAAGAGTCTCCAAAACTAGAGGAATGGGAGAACGACCCAAAAAAATGGAATGTTTCTGAAACAGGTGGCCAAAAAGGATGGCCTTCGGATGCCTCCTCCTGGAGTTCCAAAGAAGAAGGGGATCATTCAAAAAACCAAGAAACGAAAACCTATTGGAAAGCAGACGAAAAAAATAAGGAGTGAGGGGAATGTACTTTTTTCTTGATACCTGGTTTCTTTTTCAAAAATATATGAAGATTACCCTCCGGATGCCCCTATGGTCCCTTTTTACCTTAGTGCAACCTCTGATTTGGTTGCTGATCTTCGGACAACTTTTTAGAAATTTTTCCAGCATGCCCGGGTTTCCCTCTCAAAGTTATATGGAATTTTTCCTCCCAGGGGTGCTGATCATGACCGTTCTTTTCGGTTCTTCATGGTCAGGGGTCAGCCTGTTGAGGGAGTTGAATTTTGGAGTGGTTTCAAAAATGTTGGTCAGCCCTATTTATCGAAGTTCCATTGTTTTGAGTCGAGTCTTACATTCGGCCGTAACCGTTTTAATCCAGACGCTGATTATTTTTGGGGTGGCCTGGGTAATGGGTGCCGCCACCCCGGTCAGCGGGATTTCTTTTTTGCTTACTTTGGTTTTAATTTTTTTATTGGCAGTTGGGTTTGCTTCCCTTTCCAACGGATTTGCCATGGTTTTACAAAGGGAAGAGCCATTGGTGGTGATCGGAAACCTCATGACCCTGCCTCTTTTATTTTTTTCATCGGCCCTGGTTCCTGCGGAGTTCCTCCCTTCATGGATTGGGGTCATTGCTTCCGTCAACCCGATCCATTATGCTGTAGAGGGGGTGCGGAAGGTATTGGTGGGGGATTTTACCTTGCAATCATTATGGCTAGAGCATGCGGTCCTTTTGGTTTTCGCCGTATTGACATTGGTTTGGGCAACCTTTATTTTTATGAGACGGAAGGATTAGTTCCTAGAAGGTCTATTGCATTTTGGAATGGTGTTATAAGGAAGGGGGTTAAGAATGGCAAAAATTAAGCTTTTCGCTGTATTAAAAAAAGTGGCGGGAAAGGATGAGATCGCTCTCCAGGTTGGGAATGGGATGAAACTCAAAGATGTTCTCCTTCAAATCAAGGGAGAGTTTCCACAAGTCGTTGATCTGGTTAAAGAAAAAAAGGTCATGGTTTCTGTTAACCAAGAGATTGCCGATGAGAATACCATTGTCAAGGAAGAGGACGAGGTGGGAATTCTTCCACCCTTTGCAGGGGGAAGTGTGGGAGCGACAGAATTGGTCCGGATCCAGCGAGAGAATTTTTCGGTGGATGAAGAAATTGCCCGTGTTAAAAAGAGTTCAACCGGAATCGGAGGTATCGTGACCTTTTTGGGAATTGCCCGGGACAACTCCAAGGGAAGAGACATTGGCGGTTTAAGCTTTGAATATTACGAGGGAATGGCTCAAAAACGGCTTCTGGAGATTCGAGAAAAGGCCATAAAGGATTTTGACATTATTGAAGTGGGTATCCTACACCGCTACGGTGAAATTACCATCGGTGAAAACATTGTTTTAATTGTAGTGGGGGCCGCTCACCGTGCAGAGGCGTTCAAAGCGTGTAAATGGGTTATCGATGAATTGAAACAGATTACCCCCATCTGGAAAAAAGAAGAGACCCCTGAGGGGGAAGTCTGGGTCGATTATCACCCGTAGGCCGTTCTAAGAGGGTTTGATGAGAGACAAGGAACCGTCCTGTTCTGTCCTATTTTTGAGACATGGCGCCACGGATTATCAGGACGATCGGATTTATAAGGCAGAAGACGATCCCCATCTCAACGGGGCGGGGCTGGGCCAAGGAAAGGAATTAGCCCGCTGGCTTGGAGGGCAAGATATTTCTGCCATTTATGTTAGCCCTACAGCCAGGACACGGCAAACCGCTGAACCGATTGTTCTAGAGCTGGGTTTAAAGGCCGAACTGAAACCTGATTTAAGAGAGAGGGATTTTGGGGTGTGGGAAGGTCTTACATTTGATGAAATTGAAAACCGTTATCCAGAGGGGTTTTCGGCTTGGAAAAAGGACCCGATTTCCTATAAACCAGAAGGGGGGGAATCCATCTTGGATTTGAAGAGACGACTTCAGGTTCAATTGGATGGTATTATTTCAAAACACCTTGATCAAAGAGTCCTCGTGGTCAGTCATGTGGGCCCGATCCGGGTGGCGATGACCTCGGCTTTGGGAATGCCGGTGGAGAATTACCGGCGGATCAATATTTTTTATGGATCTGCAAGCCGGGTGAATTATGGGAAAAGGCAACCCAATTTAATTTATATGAATCACCTTCCAGGAGGGCGGGAACCCTAATCCTTTTTGGGGGTCTTTCATTTTGGAATTCATTGATTTTTTGCTTGAGGAGGAAAACCCATGTGTGATTTACACGATCATGATCACGACCTTGAAATTCAAGATAATGTCGAGGCTGTTTTAAGAATAAATGGTTCGGTTGCACGGCCTCTGGAATTGACCTATGAAGATCTTCTTCGACTTCCCCAGGATTTATATGTGGAAGACGTAGGCAAAGTGATCCCGGGCGTCAAAGGGGAAGGGATCCTGTTGAAAGGTATTTTAGAGGTTGCAAAACCCGAAGCGGGAACCAAGGCGGTGACAGTACGAGCGAGCAATTCAGCATTTACTGCAAATCTGTCACTGGAAGAATTGGAAAACCATGGAATTCTCGTATACCGCCAAAATGGAGAACCCCTCTCACCAGCATCTGGAGGGCCCATCCGTTTATATATCCCTGGGGATACGGTGGGTTGCAGCAATGTGAAAAGTGTGGGGTTAATCCATATCGATTCTCCTCAATCCCATCATCACGACCATGATCACGACCACGACCATGATCATGACCATCCCCATGACCATGGTTCTCACCCTCATTAAGCCGATTTTCCCTACGGTGGATCCCCCCCAAAGGAGGGGTTTGGCCGTGGGTGTGGAAGGAATCGAATGAAGGATGCCCCCAAGGCAACGGGGGACATTCAAAGTTCCCTATTGAGGAGCGGTGACATTCTGATCACGAAGCGTTCATGCTGGAGTTGATAATATTGTCAATGATTTGTAAACTATGACCCTTACCCCGAATGCTTGAAAGGAGTTTGGAATGAGAAAACCCCCCTCGAAACGAAAATCCACTTCTCAAGGTTTGAGACGAAAAACCAAACCTAAAAAACCGGCCAAGAAAAAAGGGGATTTAAACCCCATGAGGGTAATGGAACTCAGTTCGGCTTATTGGAACTCCAAAATCATTCATGTGGCAAACCATTTGGATATTTTTACCAGGTTAAAAGAGCGTTCCGCCACCTCAAAGGAGTTGGCCTTAGAATGTGGGGCCGATGAACGGGGCATTGAACTTTTGCTTATTGGATGCACCGCTTTGGGATTACTTAACCGCAAAAAAGGGGCTTATTCTAACAGTGCCCTTTCTAAGACTTTTCTTGTAAAAGGGAGCCCCCGTTTTCAGGGGGGAATCGTTTCCATGTTTGAAGACTGGTACTCTCCCTGGGGAGAGCTTTATCAATCGGTTGTAAAGGGAAAACCCGCCATTAGTAAACCCCATGATCAAAGTGAGGAAGCCGTTCGAAATTATATTATGGGAATGCATTACCGGGGTGTGGCTCAAGCCAACCTGTTGGTTCGGACCATTGATGTTCGGGAAAGGCGTCAAATGTTGGACGTTGCAGGAGGTCCTGGAACCTTTACGATTTTTATGTGCCGGAAAAATAAAAAGTTAAAAGGTTTGGTGTTTGATCTTCCTCAAACCCTTCGAATTACCCGGGAGTTCATTCAGCAATTTGGGGTGGAAGGGCGGGTTTCCACTCAGGAGGGAAATTACCTGGAAGATGTTTTTCCAACCGGGAATGATGTATTATTGCTGTCTTCCATGATGAACCAAGAGCCCCCGGAGATTGTCCGCTCCATTTTTAGAAAATCTTTTGACGCCTTAGAGTCCGGTGGTCTCTTAATTCTTCAGGAACAATTACTCAATGCTGAAAAAACAGGCCCTCTCCTCCCGGCATTAATTGGTATTAATCAACTCATTCATACCCCCGGTGGAAGAAATTATTCAGTTTTAGAATTTTCCGAATGGCTCCGGGAAATTGGGTTCCTGCAAGTCAAAGAGGTTCGAATGCCAGAACCTACCCCCTTTACGGTTTTAACAGGACGGAAACCCTAGTTTTATCCATTTTAATAAGGTTAGGTTTCCGAAGTTTCCTTTTGGGGGGTTGCCGGTTTTACTCATGCCCAAGGGCGTTGAGGTTCAGTTCCCGGCGATGAATCGGCCTTTTGAGATTTCCTTTTCCCGTAAAGTAGGCTTATTTTCCATAGGGGCCAAAGGGGTGTGGAGCGATTTTTTGGATAAACACTTCTATTTTAGCAATGGAAGGAAATATTAGGGAAATCTTTTCACTCTATGGGAAGAATGATAAACAGGCCGGGGGCATAAAGGGTCTGGGGATTCTCCTTTTTTTAAAAATTCAGGTTAAAAGGGGGTGGATTTCAGGAATAAAGTCAAGCATTTGATTTAAAAAGGTTACTCTTTTTTCTTTTAGGGCATGGGTTTTGCTCTAATGGGAGAAGGGCCTTTGGGGATGAGAAAGGGTTTCAATGGATGTTTTTTAATGGGTTGTGGAAATAACAGAATTCCTAAGAATTGCCTGTTTGAGTTTTATCAGAATTGACCTTTGTTTAATATGAAAGGGTCATCGGTGGTGTGTGCAATGGACCCAATAAAAAGGAGACCGAGGGAATGAAAAAAATCTTCGAACCGATCGGAATGCTGGTTTTAATCATTGGGCTTTTTCTATCAATCCCGGAAATGGTTCGGGGGGCCGACAAACTGTCCGGAATGGACATCATGGAGAAGGCTCGGAATCTCTATGGGGGGGAAGATCAGATTTCCATGGTTACGCTTCGGTTAATCAATAAGGACGGTGAAGAGCGAAAAATTATGACTCAGCGGTATTGGAAACATTATGGTGGAAAGGATGGGTTTGATAGTAAGACCCTTTTTTTCACCGAATTTCCCCCTGATGCCAAGGGAGTTGGTTTTTTAATTTGGGATTATTCGGAGACGGGGAAACCCGATGGTCTTTGGCTTTATCTTCCAAGCCTGCGAACGGTCCGTCAATTGAGTACCCGGGACCAAAACGATGCTTTTATGGGTTCTGACCTAACTTTTGGGGATATGGGACAAAGACGGTTGGATGAGGATGCACATCGGTTTGTGAAAGAGGACCTTTTGAAAGGGGAATCCTGTTATGTGATTGAAAGTGTGCCCAAAGAGGAAGGTGGCATTTACGGGAAAAAGCTGGTTTGGATTTCCAAAAAGGATTTTCGCACGTTAAAAATTGATTATTATGATGTCAAAATGGATTTACTGAAGACTCAGACTTTAGAGTGGAAAAAAATTGGAAAAGCCTTGGTCTACCAAAAAATGGAAGTGACCAATGTTCAAAAAAACCATAAAACCATATATGAAATCAGCGACCTCCAACTCGATAATGGGTTGAAGGACGAAGATTTTAAAGATAGGGTTTTAAAAAGAGGGTTGAGAAAATAGTTGCTGGGGCTGGATCTTGGTTGGGTCCGTTTATTTTTTCCTATCCTATGGATTATTTTATTTATTGAAATTATACCTACCCCACTCATGGCCTCCGAAGAGGGTTCAAAAGGAACCTTCCCACTCCAATATGGAGGATTTTTTAAGAATGAAACGGCCTTTCGCTTTGGACACACCGCCACCTTCACAAAGGTTTTAAATATTTTTGAGCTTCAGACCCAATACGCGCTTCTACCCAGCGTGCGTTTGACTGGAATTGGGCGTGCTTTTTTTGACGGAATTTATAGTTTAAAAAAAGAGGACACCATTCGGGGAAGGGAGGATACGACCGGGGAGACGTTTGATCTAACTGACAGCGGGATTGACCTGAAGGAGGGGTATGCGGATATAACGACCTCTCGAATCGATTTCAGGATCGGAAAACAGATCGTACGATGGGGAATTCTAGAGGGATTTCGGATCACCGATGAAATTAATCCTTTGGATTTTAAAGAGTTTATTTTAAAGGGGGTGGAGGACCGGTATCGGGCGTTATGGCTTTTGAAGGGGGAATATTTTGGCGATGATTGGAATACCCAGGTCATTTGGATCCCAGATCTCCGGTTTCATAAACCTGCTCCTGCGGGAAGTGAATGGGAAGAATTTCAACTTCCCCCCAGTATCTCAGAGCCTCCCCTAACGTTGGAAAATACGGAAATTGGAATTCGCCTTTCCCGGGATATGTGGGGAGGTGACGGGGCTTTTAGTTTTTTCTATACCTGGGATGACTTTCCGGCGGCATTTCGAAGTGTGTTTGGTTTTGGGGGAAATTTGGACAGTGTCAATTTTACCCCGCGCTATTCCCGGGTTAAAATTTGGGGCTTGTCCTATTCCAAAAGTTTTGGCGGGGTTGTCATTGGAGGGGAAGGGGCTTATGTGACGGGAAAATTCTTTGGAACAGAGCCTGATCCCAGCAGTCTTTCCGAAAATGAAATCGAACGGGATCTTTTTAAATACGGTTTTTTGGTGGATTTTTCGATGGGTGAGACTGATGTCTCTCTTCAATTCTCCCAGCAAATCATTCCCGATCATCAGTCTGCCATTTTGCAGAAACCCTTTGAATCGGCTTTTAGCCTCTTTTTAAGGAGGGAGCTTTTATATAAACGTTGGGTGATTGAAATGCTAATGCTTTACTTCACCGCCTATACTGAGTTTGTGATCCGTCCCAAAATCCGATATCAAATGACAGATCACCTCCTGGCTACGGTAGGTGCTGATTTTTTTGAGGGGCCTGAAAGCGGAAATGGCCCTGGTGAGTTTCGTTTCGTAGGGTTTTTTCGCAATCAAGATCGTGTATTTGCGGAAATTAAATATTCCTTTTAATCCCTCTGCCCTTGCAGGAGGACCCTGAGCATTTTTTTTCATAAAGCGGGTCTGGTCGATGGTACCCGGTTGACATGGACAATTTTTTAAGCGTGGGGTGAAAAGAAAATGATTAAGCAATACGTAACGTTTATTGTCCGCCATCCCATTTGGATTATCCTGGGCGTGGTGGGGGTGACTCTCCTGTTTGCTTTTCAGTTTCGAAATCTTGAAAAAGTTTTAGATCCTAAAAGAATCCTTCCTCAAGGCCATCCCTATGTGAAATTGAACAATGAAATTGAGCGTCGTTTTGGGGGAAGCCGTGTGGTGGTGATTGGTGTGGTGGCCAAAGAAGGGGATATTTTTAACCCTAACATTCTGGGGAAGATTAAACGGATTACGGAAGGAGTTAAAGAAGTTCCCGGAATTTTGGAAGAAAATGTGGTCAGCATTGCCGACCGGAAAATCAAAGCCATCATAGCAAGTCCCCAGGGATTGGAGATCAAACGCTTGATGGAGAAAGTTCCGGAAAATGATAAAGAAATGAAAGAGCTTCGGGACAATATTTTTGATAATGATTTATACGTTGGAAGTTTGGTTTCTCCCGATGGGCGGGCGGCGGCCATCATTACGGATTTTCAAGGCGGTGCCGCTTTAGAGGAGTTTTGGGCCCGGGGGGGGAACGAAAACGAGGGCGGGGTTCAACCTGATGGAGAAAAATATCCGGCAGACGGCAAAGGGGATGTTTCTCCGGAAAAACCCTGGGAAAAATGGCAAGGGAAAGCGGAGAGTGAACCCCAAGGGGAGCCCCATGAACAAAAAGAAGAACCTTGGAAGAAATGGCAACAGGAAAATCCAACCCAAGAGACCCAACCTGATTCAAAAGAGAATGGAGCCGGTGGAATAACCCAGAACGAGGAAACCTGGGGAGGAGGTCAAAAAAAAGAGCCTCCTTCGAAAGAAAAATTAGCCTCCGAAGCAGAAAGCCAAGGGGAAGAACCCTCATGGAAAAAATGGCAGACCCCTGCACAAGAGAAGGTTGAGGGTGGGGAAGACTCCTGGAAGCAATGGGCGGACCAGGGAGAAAACTGGTATATCAGTGATTCCACGATTTATGCAAACCTCTCCCAACTCGTAAGCAAAGAAAAAGATTCAACGGTGGAAATTCATATCGGAGGTCTCCCTGTGGCGTTAGCCTTCTTAGAGGCAGACACCTCACTGATGAATCGGGTTGTTTTCCCGTTGGCCTTTTTTGTGATTATGATTGTCCTTTATTTCTCCTTTCGGAGTTTTCAAGGGATGATTATCCCGATTTTCACCGCGCTAATGAGTGTGATTTGGGCAATCGGTTTGATGGGAATGTTCCGGGTTCCCTTGGATCCCTGGACGCAAACCCTTACCCCAATCCTCATTGTGGCCATTGCTGCGGGACATTCTCTCCAAATTCTTAAGCGGTATTACGAGGAATTTTTCCGGCTGGGTTCCAGGGTTCAGGAGGGGAATTCGGTGTCGGATATTCATCGTTCTGCGGTGGTGGAATCCACTTCTAAAATGATTCCTGTTATGGCGACCGCCGGGTTTGTGGCGGCAATAAGTTTTGCATCTTTGATCACCTTTGAGTTGAAAACCTTCCAGTCCTTTGGACTGCTGACCGCGTTTGGGATACTCAGCGCGGTTGTATTGGAAATGACCTTTATCCCCGCCTTCCGGATCCTTTTACGGCCTCCGGCATTAGGTCCTTCAATGGGGAAAAAAGGATTTTTAGACAATGGGTTGGGCGCCATTGCGCGTTTATTAACCGAAGGGTCACCCAAAGGGGGCGGGGCCAAAACCACTTTATGGGTTGCAGTGGCCATTGCCCTTTTTTCCTCGGTTTCGGCGTCTCAGGTCAAAGTGAACAATAGTTTAAAGTCCCAGTTTTTTGAGGGAACCCAGTTTCGACAAGATGATGCGGCCTTAAATCAGTCTTTTGGCGGGACATCGACCTTTTATGTTCTCATTCAAAGCCAGCAACCGGAAGCTTTAAAAGATCCTCAGGTGATGCGGGATATTGAAGGGTTACAGAAAATCATTGGAGCCGTTCCGGATGTGGGTAAGACGCAATCTTTTGTGGATTACATAAAAAAAATGAATCGTTCTTTACATGGAGGAGATGATCGGTATGATGCCATCCCCCAAACGGAAGGGGAGGTCGGGGAGTTCCTTTTCCTTTATGCCATTTCGGGGAATCCAGCGGATTTTGACCGGTTGGTGGATTATAACTATCAAAGTGCCGTGATCTGGGCCTTCTTAAAAAGTGACAGCACCGAATTGGCGGAAGAATTAATTAAAAAAGTGAATCAGTATGCGGAAGAACATTTTCAAGGGTTCAGGGTCATTGGCCTCAAAGAAAAAAATCGGGGGGCGCGTCCCTCTTCCATTATTGAGGACATTGAAGGTTGCGGGGTTCAGGAAAGTTGTTTGGGCGTTGCCGGGAGCGCCCCTGTTACGGTCGCTTTGAATAAAACCATGGTCGAAGGAAAGGTAAAAAATGTTTTTCAAATTGCTTTGATCGCCTTTATTGTTTCAACCCTTGTTCTGCGGTCTCTTTTGGGAGGGGTATTGGTTTTGCTCCCCCTGGCTTTAGCCGTATTAATTAATTTTGGGGTCATGGGACTCACCGGGATAACCCTTGGTATTGGGACGGCTGCCATTTCAGCCATGGCCGTGGGAATGGGAGCCGATTATGCGATCTATATTCTTTTCCGCCTTCGTGAGGAATGGAAGCGGGAAGGGGACCTTGAAAAAGCGTTGGGTGTGACATTAACAACCGCTGGGAAGGCGGTTTTAACAGTAGCCTTTGCCATCTCTGCGGGATGTTTTACTCTGGTGTTTCCAGGTTACTACCTTCATATGGAGGGAATATTGGTACCTTTGGCCATGTTGACCAGTAGTGTGGGAGCGGTGACCATTTTACCCGCTTTGGTTTTCCTTTTGAAACCGAAATTTCTATCCAGAGGGCTAAGGCACTAGATTGAGTTTCCTTTGAGAAAAAATGGGTTCGGGTATGTTTTTAAAAAAGGATTATCCAATCAAATGAGGCAATGGGGTTGGTGTTTTCTTTGCTTCTTTCTCATTTCGGTATGGGGTGGGGAGAATGCCTACGGTGAGGATAAAAACTGGAGCGTCGGGTTTTTATTCGGGATGTATGACCCCTCCCTGGAAACCCTAAATGATGTGATCGCCGATTCGGGAAAGGGGATCGTCCAGGATCCCAATTTTCTTCTACCCCGAAGCCAGGAGTTTCCCGCAAATGAACGAAACATTTCCACTTCCGCGATTGAAGGGAATTTAAGTTTTGGCCTGGAGGTGGAGCGGTTAATTACCGACCGGCATTCCCTCTTGTTTACCCTTTCAGTTTGGAATGGAGAATCGATTGCCCGGGATGAAATACCCCTTTTTCTAAGGGCGGACCAAACCGATCCTTTTATATTTCCGAGGGAAGCCCGATATAATGTTCAACTCAACCAATTTTGGCTAAGCTGGCGGTATCATTTGCTCAAAAACCCGGAAGTGGGCCGCGTTTTCTTAAATATTGGAATCGCTGGTTTTGCCTTGGCGGATGTAACGTTGGATTCTCTCGTCAAGGTGGTTTGTCCCGATTCGAACCCCACCTGTGTTCCCGATGGAGGGTTTGCCTCTGTGAGTTCAACCGAAGCCTCCGGATTGGGTTTTTCCACTAATTTTGGGTTGGGCGGGGAATATTTCATCACCAATTGGCTCTCCGTGGGGGCTAACGTTAACTATGTGATTGGCGAAGTAGATCAGTTAAACGTGGACCGGATTTTTACTTCCGGGTTTGAACAGTTCGATGAAGTTCCACCCGAATCTTTGTTCGGGACCGTGGGGATCCCAACGCCACCTCCCGTTCCGGAAACGGGGAATAATTTAACTTTTGCCGATATCCGGATTAATCCCAATACCCCTAACACTGAAGAAATCCGCCAGCAATCCCCGGTTAAACTGGAACTGGAAGGACTAAGCGCTGTTTTTTTATTCCGGGTTCATTTTTAGGATATTTTTAATTCTGTTATGAAACGGCTTAGAGAAAATTTGAAAATTTTGAAAAAAGTGGGTGTGATATTAATTTTGTTCTTTCCTACCCCTGCCTGCCTGCCAAGCCCGGATGAAGAAACGGTTTCAAGTATTAGAGCGATCGGAAATCAAAGCGCGGATAAATTGGGGCGGTCGGTGGCCGCGGTGGGCCATGTCAACCGGGATTCTCAGGGTGAATTTACCGATATTTTGGTGGGCGCGCCTTCATTTGATGATGGCCTGGAGTTTTCTGATAAGGGTGCCGCTTATTTAATTTTTGGAAAATCGCTTTTCAGTGGCGGTGTTTTCCCTCCTCTTGGTACTGGAACCCTTAGTACCCTGGGAGATCACGAATTTCGATTTCCACTGCCTGAAGTAACTTTTGTAGGCGGTCAGTCAGGAGGCAACCTTGGGTTTTCCGTTTCCGGGATAGGGGATGTAAACGGGGATGGCTTTGACGATTTTTTAATTGGGGCTCCTTTGGTAAAGGATCCCAATAACCTGACTTCCAGCAATAGTAATGGGGTCGCCTATTTGGTTTTTGGGGGAGCTCCTCTTCAAAACAAATTAGAAGCCTGTGTTCAGGTTCCACAATGTGCTACCGATGACCGGATGATTTTAATTGAGGTAGAGGAATCCGGAGAAAGGAACTACATAGTGGTCATGAGCCAGGAAACATTGGAGGAAGCTTTTATCGATCCCTTTGACCAAACCATTCCCAATCCCCTTTATAAGCTTGCGTTTGTTTTAAGACAAGGCTCCAGCCAGAGTAATTTTGGTTTTTCACTGGCCGGTTTGGGAGATGTCAATGGAGATGGCTGTCCCGATTTTCTCATCGGTGCCCCTTTTAATGCGGCAGATCGAAGTGGCGGGGCATATTTATACCTGGGGGGTGGAGCCTGTAATGGAGGAACCGATCTTTTATCATTGAGTGTGACTCCCACCCTGCCTCCAATTGCACCTGCCGCCATTTTTACTGGGGTTGGGGTCAACGATCATTTGGGCCTGTCTTTAGGTGGTGTGGGAGACACCAATGGGGATGGTTTTTTCGATATGTTGATAGGGGCCCCCACCGAGGTTCCCCGGGGGGGATTTGCAGGTGATTTTGAGATAACAACCGAAGGGTGCGGAGGCATGGGCCATGCTTACCTTTTCCTTGGAAAAACAACTTTTACGGATATTACTTCCACAAACGCTGAGGTTACCTTTACCGGAAATGAAAATAAAGATTGCTTTGGAATTGCGGTTTCAGGGGCGGGAGATGCAAATGGGGATGGAAGGCCTGATTTAATCATCGGGGCCCCCGTCAACGATGGTGGAGGCGCCACTGACGCGAATCAGGGGGCGGCCTTTATTTATTGGGGAAGCAGTGCTTTGGGTTCTACAGTGACCAATTTATTATCCGTCAATGCGGATTTGACCCTTCAGGGAAGTTTTCAAAGCGATTTTTTTGGTTCTGATGTTGCGGGGAGCGTGATGCCCTGGAATGGTCCTCCTGCCGGAGCGGGTTTATGGGATTTAAATGGGGATGGCATCTCCGACTTTGCCATTGGGGCCACCAACGCCAGGGTTGGAAATGGTCCCCCCAGCGGGGCGGTTTACATGTTTTTTGGAGGGCCTACATTGGCGGGAACGGTTAAAAACCTCAATGCTAATAAGGTTTTTGCCGGAGAAAACAATGGGGATCTCTTTGGGATTTCCATTGATATGGCGGGGGATTTTAATAATGATGGTCTTGCAGATTTTTTAATAGGAAGCCCTTTAAATGACAATAATCGGTTTACCGATAACGGGTTAGCGATTTTACATCTCTTTTAAATTAGAAAAACCTCCAGGGTTTTGGGGGTCTTTTGATCGATGGTTTTGATTTTTAAAGAAAAATTGATTAAGGAAAACATGGCAATAGATGCGAGGTTTTGGCAAAGAATTTCGGTAGCCCGAAAGGGAAAATTGGGGAAGAAAAAGGGAATAGTTTTTCCTAACGGTTTTTTATATTTTAAAAAATCGTTTGTGAGAGAGGGAAAAATTATAAATAAAATACATTATATTTCAATAGGTTATATGGATATTGTTAAATTTTTAAAGAAAGAAAAGCAGGTGGCCCGGGATTTGCTTTTATTTGATGTCGTTTGCTTGGCTTGTTTCATGAAATATTAAATTTTATGTGAACCTTTAGATAAACCCGCGCGAGGGACCTTATGAATATCATGACCGATGCCTTCAATCGAAGAATCACCTACCTACGGGTATCCATCACCGATCATTGTAACTTAAGATGCCAATACTGTATGCCTGCAGAGGGAATCGAGTTTATGGATAACAGCTCTCTTCTCTCATACGATGAATTTCTTCGGATTATTCGGGTTGCGGCAAAAAGAGGCCTCAAGAAGGTCCGGATCACTGGCGGAGAACCCCTTGTGCGAAGAGGCGTTGTTGAGTTTGTTCAAGAAATCAGCAAAATTGAAGGGATACAAGATATCGCATTGACCACCAATGGAATACTTCTCAAGAAGATGGCCGAACCCCTCTACAAGGCGGGGTTGCGCCGTCTCAACGTCAGTATGGATTCCCTTAAAGCTGAGAAGTTCAAGGAAATTACGCGAGGAGATGTTTTGGAGCGCGTATGGGAAGGGATCCATGAAGCAGAGCGTGTCGGCTTCTCTCCCATTAAGATCAATTGTGTGTTGCAAGAGACTGTGAATCAAGATGAAATTATTGATTTTGTGAAGCTTACCCTCAATAAGCCTTACCATGTTCGCTTTATTGAGTTTATGCCTTGTGCCAACCTTGATATGTGGCAGAGAACCTACAAACCCGCTATGGATATGCAATCCAAAATCATTGAAGAGTTTAATGAACTGATACCCGCTCAGGAGGAAAGCGACATTGCCGGTCCAGCGGAGAATTTTAAGCTTCCAGGAGCACAGGGAGTCGTTGGATTCATTCATGCCATCAGCGGCCATTTCTGTGATACCTGTAACCGGGTACGTCTTTCATCCGATGGAAAAATTCGTCCATGCCTTTTCTCCAACCTAGAGGTTGATTTCCGAGAGGCCCTTCGAAATGGGTGCACTGATGAGGAAATCTCAGGTCTTTTGGACCAAGTTCTGGGAATCAAACCGGAGGGACATGAGTTGGATAAATACTCCGCTGAGAAAATGCTTACGGACATGATTACCATCGGGGGCTAACCAGATAGAACCAGTCAAAGAGTCGGGCCGCAAATGATGAGATTAGGTTTTCATAAAAAAAGTGGATTTTTGCCTGAACCGTTTTCCAAACCGTGGTTATTGGGTTCTGTGCTGCTGGGGGTCTTGTTTTCTTTTCCCCTAATGGCCAATTCCCAAGATACCTTTACCGCAAATTCCACATCCATTACCAATAGTAACCATCCCACTATGCGTGGATTTGATCCCGCAGCCATCACCAGTTTTAATGACCCTTTTCCAGATACCTCTAGCCCCTGTTGCGGATTGGAGGACAGTACACAGTTTGGGAACAAGGTGGCATCGGGAAGCAGTACAGCCTTGATTGACCAACGGAGAAATTCAACGGTGTCGGATGCCGGATTTCCCTTGTCCAACCGGGGATCCATCCTTTCGGGCCCGGGTGCGGTTGCGGGGCAACGCTCCAACCACATTGAATCCAGTTTTGACCAGAATGTTACCCAACAAGGGCAGATTTTTAATTTATCCTTTAGCATTGACTCCACTACCGATTCTGATGGAGATTTAGTAGGCCAGGCCACCGGAAGTTTTACTCAGGTGGTGTCCGATCCCGTTTCCACACAGGGGGTGGTCCGCCTTTGTAGCGGAACCTTCACCTATGACGATGTGAACGGGTTTCAATTAACGTCCGGGCCAAATCAGCAATGCTGATCGGGGGAGGCCTCATTAAAATAATGTCTTTATAAAGGTTTTGAATAATTTTTTTTAAACCAGTTTCTCTCTTGGCAAAGGGCTGAGAGAGAAATTCCGAAACTGAAAGGAGGTGAAACATGCATATGAAAAAGCAAACTATCCTAGCAGCAGTATTTTTAGCGCTTGGAATGCTTGCCTTTGGTAATGTTGCATCCGCAGCAGACACCGTGACTCTTAACTTCACCACGAACGAAGGGTTGGAAGGAACTGCTTTACTTCCCCAAAACTTCTTTGGTGTTGGGAACCCCTGTATTGGTAAGGGATCACCATCATCAGGTGATGACTTGAACGGATTGGCGTGTGCTGAAATGGGTCGAGAAGCCGTTTTGCAATGGCTGGACGGTCAATATTTCGAACCACGAGGGGGAACCGAAATGATTCCTCCCAGTGGCGACCACCATCGCTCCGGTTGGAGGACGATGATGGTAGACCATTTTAGCCCGGGATCGTTTTTGACGGGTTTTGCCCCGTTCTTAAACCAATTCCCGAACTTCCCTCAAGTGGGAACGCCCGGTCCTTCTGGGTATGATCCGGATCTGTTGTTATTGTTCTTGGATCACCATGGCGAGCCTTTGACACCGGGGAGATTCCCGAGATACATCCCCCATGAGAGGCAAGCCTGGGCGGATACTCTGATGGTGAAATATGTCGCCTCTTCATCAGGCGAATTCAACCAGAGTGTACGGTCCCAAGTAGGTCAGTTCCGCGGAGACGGATTAGCTGGCACCACGGTCTCATGGATGTCCATGAGCAACGAGAGTACTGGTGGCTGTGCAGGCGGATGGTGTAACTGGACCTTTGATGTGGGCGGTGACGGTATTGCCGGAACCACCGATGACATTCTAACACGAGAGTCACTCGGTACAACGACAACCGTAACATCATCATTGAGAGTGAACAGCTTCTTTGCGGCTGGAGACGGAACAGTTGACGTAATCCTTCCGTTGAATCCGATTGAAGCGGTTCCGACCGTGATTGATGACCGTTTGGATCAAGGGATGAGCCAGGCCGGAGATCCGACTGACGGACTTCAGGTGCTTCGTATGGCAATCCAGGTAGTGAGCGGGCCTAACTTCCACGGGGAGGAAGGCAGCGATCCTTACACCTGGGTGCTTTGCGGGTCACGTACCGGTGGCGCAGGTGAGGAAGACTGTGACGGTGCGTTCGGCGGGATTATTGACGAGAGCTCCCACTTTGCCTTAATTGCTGGCGGAGCGTATGGAAAAGGGGCGGTCTTTAGTCACGCAGAGCGGTTTGGATCCGATGGTCGGTTCTTCACCACAGACGACGGTGCAGGGACAGATGGTATTAAAGGAACATCCGATGATACCATTGTGAAGTGTACCGGAGCGGCTGGAGCCACTGTTGACGGTGGCGGCAACCCCTTCTGGGGCGCTAACTGCGATAGTGATCCAGGTATCGATTTAGTCTATGGTACCTCTGATGACGGTGTGGTCTACTATAGGGAAGCGGTCGAGAACGGGTTCCGGTCCGGAACTCGAGAGAACCGAGCGTTTGCATTCTCCTTCATCGATGCTCAGGCGTCTTTGAGAGAGCTCTTGCAGCAGAACACTGCGGGAAGCTTTATTGCTTCTTGCTTGAACTGTAACGGAGCAGGCCAGGAACATCCAGGTCTTGCCCCGATCGGTCCTTTGAATTTCGATCAGGTTTTCCCACAGATTCCACCAGTGGACATCGGAAGTCATCCACCTTTGTTCTCGGAGACGTTTAACATTGTACCAGCTCCGTAAACAGCAGGTGTCTATTCAAGGAGAAGCCCTTCGGGGCTTCTCCTTTTTTTTGGAATTTTTAGGTTTAAAAAAGGGTTCAAGAAGAAAGTGCTCTAATTTTTGGAGTGATGTCATGTGGACTTTTGCCCGGGACAGAGTTATATTTAAGAGTGTGTTTTTTTATTGCCTGCGGCCGATCATTGGACTGTTAGATTATTCGGAAAACCGGTGGTTCAGCCCTTTTTTTCAAGGTGGACCTGTTATCGTCAGAAAGAGGTTGATGCGATTAATCCCTGTAAAAAACAAACCAACCCAATATTACATATCCTTGCTTCCATTTTAACCCTCTTTTTTTTTGGTCTGGCTTCCGGAGTTTCGGCCCAAGAACAACCTGAATTTTATCAAAGGGCCCAAACTTCTCTCCAAGAGGGAAAAACATTCCAGGCTATTCAAATTTTAAAAAAAGGGCTCCAGGAGGAGCCGGAATTTAGAGCGGGATGGGAGCTGTTAGGGGAGTTATTTCTTCAGCGAAGGCAGTTGGTTAAGGGCATTGATGCACTTTCAAAGGCGTTGGCTTTATCTCCCTCCCCAAAGGTTTACCTCCTATTAGGACAGGCCTACCACCTTAAGGGACAATACCCTGAGTCCATCGAATATTACCAAAGTGTTTTAAGGTTAAGTCCTGACTCTCAGGAAGGGGATCTTGCGAGAAAGGGCTTAAATCAGATTGGCCGAACCCCAGAAGAAGCCAAGCAAGCCACAGCCCTTTACGAACAATCCGTCAGTTTATTCAATCAGCAAAAATTTGAGGAAGCATTACAAGCCGTGAAAAAATTATTGGATCTTTTACCGGATCACTTGGCAGGATTATCCCTCCAAAGCGGGATTCTTACCAAGCTAGGAAAAATGGAGGAAGCCATTGCCTCGTTAGAGAGGGCGGTTTCCATTGACCCGAACTCCCAAGGGGGTTTATTTCTATTGGCAGGTTATTATTTTTCATCAGCTAAATTGGAAAAAGCCATTAACACCTATCAACGGGTGCTTCAAATTAACCCTCAAAGTCCCCAAGGAATAGAAGCAAAGAAAAAACTCCGTCAGATTGGGGAAACCCCGGAAGCGGCCAGTCAGGCGGAGGATTTGATTAATGAAGCAAAAGCCTTATTGCAATTAGGGTTGTTGGAGGGCTCTCATAACCTCATGCTTGATGTTTTAAAATTAATTCCGGACAATTCCCCCGCCAACTTCTTAATGGGACAAATCCAGGCCGGGTTAGGATTGTTTGAAAGGGCCATTCAAACCTACCAGCATGTGATTGAGGTAGAGCCGGGATCCTTTTCGGCCTATTTTCAAATTGGATTGATTTTCCAATTTAAGGGAATGTTTAAAGAAGCGGTGGTTCACTATCAGGCGGCAAAACTGTTGGGGGGAGATGCCCCCGAGGCGGTAGAAGCCGGAAAGCGGTTAAGAGAGTTCGGGGGAAACCCGTTGATGGCACAACAATTTGAAGACCTTTTAAAAAATGGACAGGAAAAATTGGCCCAGGATGATTTTGAGGGAGCCATTCCCTTCTATGAGGAAGCCTCCCGATTGTTTCCCGAAAATGCCGATGCCCCCTATCAATTGGGACTTATTTTTAAAAAAACGGGGAATAGGGAAGAGGCGATTTCCTCCATGATTTTAGCCTTGGAACGGAATCCAAAATTTTTTGAGGCTCACTATTCTTTAGCGCTCATTTATGAAGAAGAAGGTCGAATAACCGATGCCATTGAGGCCTATGAAAGGGCGGTTTTTTTCGGAAAAGGAATCCCGGAAGCGGAGGATGCTGGAAAAAGAGTGGCGGAACTTAAAGGAAAACGCACGGAGATTAGCGAGGCCAACGTGCATTTAAATCGCGCAGCCGAATTCAAAAAAGCCAATGATATCGAAGGGGCCATTCAGGAGTATCAAAAAGCGGTGGCCCTGACCCCGGAGGTGGCCACCGTCCATTTGGAGTTAGGAAAGGCTTATTTATTGAGAGGTCAATTGGAGGAAGCCTTTTGGAGTTTACAAAAGGCACGTGACATTGATTCCTCCAGGGTACAGCCCTTTTTTTACTTGGGATTGGTCTACAAAAACCGGGGGCTTTACCTGGAGGCCAGTGAGGAGTTTCAAAAAGTCCGTTCATCGGGGACCGATGAGCGGGAGGTGGAGCTGGCCAAAGAGGAGTTTGAAAAGATTCAAAGAAAAGGGGTTGACCGAATCACCTCTTTTGATTTGGTACGTGAGGGCTACAATTTATTAGAGAAAGAAAAGTTTGAAGATGCCATTAAAGTTTTTGAACGGGCCGTCGCCTTTGATCCTCTTAATTTTAATATCCAGGTTCAATTGGGAGAGCTGTATGAAAGAGAATCCCAGGTCGACCAGGCCATATTCGCCTATCAAAAAGCCATTGAATTAAGACCGTGGCACGCCTACGCTCATCAGCGTTTGGCAAAACTATATGACCTGCAACAATCCTATGAAAAAGCCATTGCAGAGTACCAAATTTACGAGGGGTTAACCGACGAAGAAAAGCGATTACCTTCTCCGGATTTGGAAAGCGCCGAATCACGGATTGACCGCTTACGGGATAAAAGGGAAAAAACGTTAAAGAGGGCTAAAAGCTTTTTTGATGAAGCCATGGAGCATATCAAAAAAGGGGAATTGGATGCGGCCAAGGAGAAAATGAAAGCCGCCATTTTTTTAGATCCCACCAATCATATTTATCATTCCAACCTCGGATTTATTTACTATGCTCAGGACCAAAAAATTCAAGCCCGGTTGGCATACCATCGGGCCACCTCATTAAATAAGGAGTACGCTCCGGCTTATCAAGGCGTGGGAATCATTACAGAGGAGGACCGTTCTTTTGCTGAAGCCCTAGAGGCCTATGATCTGGCTTTAAAATATGGGGTCGAGGGAGCCGATTTGGAAAAGATTCGGGAAAGCCGGGAAAGGGTTGCCAAAATAGTGGAGAGACAAAAAGAAGCTGAGGTTCACCGGGTTAAAGGTTATGAATTTTCCCAAAAAAACCAGCCGGATGAGGCGATAGAAGAGTATCTGAAAGCCATTGAAATTGAGCCCAATGCCGAAGTGTTTTTTAATCTCGGCTTACTCTATCAAAAAAAGGAGGAATTTGATCAGGCTGAGGAAGCTTATCTAAAAGCCCTTGAGTTCCAGGCCGATGAAAAAGTTTTTCTGGTTCAGTTAGGGATTATCTACATGAACCAGGATCGAATCAAGGATGCGGTTAAGGTATATGAAAAAGTGATTAAAATTGGGGGGAAGCCGAATGACCAGGATGTTCAGTATGCAAAGGATACCCTTGAAGGGATCAATAAAAAAATTAGTTTGACGTTCAACCAGACCTTTTTGACTTTTGATAGTAACCGAAATAACACCGAGGACGATGAAGTGGTGGGTCTTTCCGCAGGGTTTGGGCTGGATATGAGTTATCCCCTTATTCGAAGTCGGCGAATGACCCTTCCCATCCGATTTTCCACACAAAACACCTTTCAATTGACCTCCCAGACGTTTGTCGATATTGATAATGAGGTGAAAGTTTCGCCGCTATTTTTTAACAATATCGAGACGCTTGCAGCCAACTTTCAATATAACCTAACCGATGATTACTCCATACGAACGGGTTATAACTTCCGACTTTCGCTGACCCGCAATGGATTGAATGCCCATACCCATACCCTAACCTTTGGGGGAACCAGGAGAGGAAAATGGCCTTCCAACGTTTCCGTCCAATTTAATTATTTGAGAAATGTGTCGTTTCTTTCCCCTTTGTTGGATTCTGAAAATAAAAGTACCAATTGGTCCGTCAGTCAAAATTTTAAACAAATTGAGGGGACCCTTGGTTTTGGTTATACCTACAGTATTTTAAATGCCGTTTTGATCCAACAAGAAAATTCATCTCATGCAGGAAGTTTGTTTTATTCCAGACCCATTATCCCAAGGTTAAATGGGAACATCAATTATAGTTTTTCATTTCAGGAATTTCAGAATCCGGATGCCTTTGGGAGATTCCGAGAAACGATTAATAATTCTATCGGGTTGGGGCTTTCCTATTTGGTGGGCAATGCTTTTACCCTCAATGCAAACTATGTCTTTAATAAGGCCAATACCACCGGATCTGAAATCACGGTGGACCCCAACCTCGTGGACACGGAACAGGTGATTCCTTTAACAAGTTTTTCAAAACATGTTATTAGCATTACGGGTTCCCTGACTTTTTAGGGTTTGAGCATTAAGCGGGAAGCGCAATTATGATTCAGAAAATGATTGTCCCTTGTTTTTTGTTTTTTTTAGTTCTGTTCAGTGGAGCAGGGTTTTTCCAAAATCATGGGGTTTTCGCCCAGGACGGTTTGGAAAGCGGGAAAGGAGGAAAGGGGACGGTTCTTTCTGAAACCAGTGCGGAGGAGAAAGCTGCAGAACCCTCTTCTTGGCTTAAGGGTGTGCGGGACAATCTTTCCGTCAACGGGTATTTAAAAAATGAAACTGCTTTTCGGATTAAGGATCCCCAGGCGTTTACCAAAATTTTAAATCTTTTTCGATTGGAAACACGGTATTCTTTTAGTTCTGAAAATCGTTTAACCGGAATTCTTCGGACCTTTTATGATGCCGTTTATGATTTGGAAAATGCTGATACCGTCAGCCGTCGGATTGGACCCACCACCATTCTGGTAGACAACCCTGAGATCGACCAGATCCCGGGGTTAGAAGTGACCAACGTTCGGGGTGTGGAAGAGGATAAAACCGGGTTTGAACTGAGAGAATTTTATTGGGAATCTTTTGGATATTTCCTGCCTAACCTGGACCTTCGTATGGGAAGGCAGATTGTTCGCTGGGGTGTTGCCGAGCAAGCCAGAGTAACCGATATCATTAATCCGTTGGACTTTAAGGAGTTTATTCTCCGGGATGTGAGCGAACGGTATATTCCCCTTTGGTTGGTGAAGGCCAATTATTTTTTAAGTGATGTTGAATTTGAAGCCATATGGATTCCGGATATGACCTTTCATACCCCCGCCCCACGGGCTTCTGAGTTTGAGCAGTTTCAATTTTTACCGGGTAGGGAGGAGCCGGATTCAGAATTTTCCCTTTTAGGGACGAACTTTGCCCTTCAAAATAGTGAAGCCGCCTTTAAGGTTTCCTTTCCTCTGGGGGAATGGGATATTGCATTGAGTTATTTCTACACTTGGGATGATTTTGTCACCACGTTCCGTGAAACCATTCAGACTCAGAACCTAACACAGACTCAAACCGAAGTGGAATTTAACCAGAAATATACCCGAAATCACAATATCGGTGGGGCCTTTTCAAAAGGGTTTGGTGGGGTTGTGTTGAACGCTGAAGTGGCTTATGTGTTGAATAAACATTTTGGGGCGGGGTTTGTTCCCTTTTTTGGATCCCCGATTATTGGTGGAGGGGGTGGTGTCCGTCCAGGGGCTGTGGTTGTGGTTGGGGGAGAAGCGCTGGGGGAAGAGGGGGTGATTGTTCGTGATTTTTTTAAATATGCCTTTCAAGCGGATTTTTCCAGTTTTGGGGCAGATTTCTCCCTTCAATTCCTGCAACATTATATTCCAGAACATCATGGCGCCATTATCCAGGATAAATTTGACACGGTTCTGACCCTTTTCGGAAGGAGGGTTTTTGCCAATAACCTTTGGGCTTTTCAGCTTCTTACCCTTTATTTTATTAATGATGCAGAATTCCTGATTCGGCCTCGGACGGAGTACAATATTGACGATCATCTGCAAGTGGCTTTCGGGTCCGATGTTTTTATAGGGGAACAGACGGGAAGTAGAGACCCCTTTGTCCCGGGAGATTTCCGTTTTGTGGGTTTTTTCAAAAATAGCACCAGAGTGTACTTAGAGTTAAAATATAGCTTTTAGGTCCCACCTAACTCCTTCCTGATAAAAAAGTAGCCTTTCCTTTCCATAATGTAGAAATTGTTTCTATCCTCTTTTTCTAAAAATTTTATTGGAAATAAGGCGATTTGGGAGTTTCTATTTTACCTAAATTTATCAAATAGATATAAATTTTTTCTCCCTTTATTTTTTCCTTGCTGTGGCATAGAACTTGCTCAATCTATAAGCTGGCTCTTTACCCTTTAAAATGAAAATCCCGTGAAAATGATCCCTTTTTCTAAAAACCTTTCTTTTTGTGGTGTCCTCCTTCTTTTTCTGGCGTTCTCCGCATGTTCTAGCGAGGAGAGGCCCTTTTGCTGTGAGGCCGATGGGGAGGTGGATGTGCCTGCCGTTAAAAGTTTCGAATTTTCTTTCCGTACAGGCCTTGGTGATTTCCCTCTGATTACTTCCTTGGGAAATATGAAGGCCATCACACAGGCGGATTTGATCAATCTCCTTCAAGCGGCCAATATTGCGCAACGCCCCGGTTATGGGGTCATTAGCGGAACCGTGATTGCTAACGATGGATTTTTCCAGCCAGGGGTTTTTGTCAGTGCCCGGAATGCAGAAGGCCGTCCTGTGGGTGACCTTTTTTACAATGGTCTTGGGTCGGTTCCCGATTTCTCCAATATCCAGGGAACGTCTACCAACGGGGGGTTTACCGCTTTTAATATTCCTCCAGGGGAAGTTTACCTCACCGCCACCCAGGGTGGAAGGGGGGGGCGTATGATTGAAGTGTTCCCGGACTCAGTTTCCCAGTTAAGTCTGGTTGTTGTTCCCCTTCCCATTGAGAAAATTCCTGTGACCGGGTTTGTTCTCAATCCAGAAAACCAAATTCCGGTTATTAATGCGGATATTGCCCTTTATGGTTCATCTGAGATTTTAACCCGGTCCATTACCCGGGGGGCATACCGGATTGAAGAATTGGCTCCGGCCAGGGGTTATTTGGTCAGGGTTTTTGCCTCTAATTTTTTTAATACCTATCAGGAATTTGAAACCGGTACCTCGGAGTTAAACGTGACCATTTCCCAACCCTTTTCGGCTCCCAGGGCGGTTGCTTTTGGAAGTGCGGATACCTCTAATTTAACGGGTCCCAATGACCTTACCCGTGATTTCATCACCGTTCGGAGAGAATTTTTGGAAGATTTGGCTGATTCGGTTAATGTGGTTTTGGATCCCTCCAAAGGGATTATTATGGGAAGGCTGCGGCAGTCGGATGGGACCGGGCTTCCCTTTACCCGGATTAATGCCACTGCCCCCGATGGAACGCGAATTGGCCAGGTTTTCTACTTTACCGTAACAGGAGCACTGAGCTCTGTGGATCCCTATTCGAATCCGAATATCGGGGGAACGTCGTCTTTCGTTATCTTCAACCTCCCTGTGGGACCGGTCATTCTCAACGCAAAATCTTTTGTGGTCACTTCTAACCAGGCCAATTCTGATAAACTGTCCGGTGGGGCAGTTGTTTTGTCCGTTGCCGATTCCGTTTTTTCTCGAGATATCCGAGCCGATTTCCTCAATGACCCTCTACAACCCAATTTGGAATTCCCTCATACCGTTCCTTTTTCAGGAAGGGTCTTTCGAACAGATGATATTACCCTCGTATCAGGGGGCAAGGTAGACGTTTTAGGTGTCCCCCCTGAATTTAAAACCTATACTCCTTTTAACCAGGTCTGTGGCCAGTCTTCTCTTCCGGCGTTTACTTTGCCGGTGGTAACCGGTGCGAGTGGGAATTTTTTCATTCCTCCAAATAACGATTGCGATAATTCTTTTCCGATTCCCGGGGCTTCATTTCAAATGGTTAAAGTGAGCGGACCCAATGCGACCGATGTGGAGACTTATCAAGCGGTCAATATGGGAACGAGTTTGACTCAACGGGATTTAACCCTGATGAGTTTGGGGGATTTAGGGATGTCTTCCCCGGCTGAGGTGGATCCCGATTTGGGAATGATTGCAGGGAAAGTGTTAAACCGCCAAACGGGAAGAACATTGGAGGGGGTCACCCTCAGTGTAAACAATCACCGGGGGGAGGCGGTAGGGCGGATTTTTTACACGGGAGAGGATGGATTATTGGATCAAAGCGGTTTTCAAACCCAAACCTCCTCTGATGGGGGATTTGTCATTTTAGATCTTCCCACACCTCAATCTTCCGCTTCACCACCTCCCTTTCCCGGGTTGGTTCGAATTTTTGTAACCTCAAAGGATGACGAGGCCACACTTCAAGCACTTACCTTTCCGGGTGGGGTTACCTTAACCTTTGTGAATGTAACCAAAATTCCCACCGAAAAAGTGGTGGTGAGCGGGATGACCAAGGATTTAACTCAATCCAATGTGAAAGACCAGGTCTCATTCAAGGTTCAGGGTACGGGGGAGGTTTTCAATTCAGGAGGGGTTTCTGGTGCCGGGGCTTTTACCGCATCTCTGGGCTCCTTTGGAGATTTTGTGTTAAAGTCCCTTCAAAATAGCCTTGCGGACATTACGACCTATATTTTTCATCTGAACACCGGTCTTTCGGAATTGACCGATCAAATCCTTCCCGTTGCAACACGGAGTGAGCTGGCCCTGTGGGCCAATGAAGGAAATCTCGCCGAAGGCATTGATCCAACTAAAGGGATCCTTTCGGGAAGTTTGGTGACCTTTTCATTACAGAAACAGGATCCCCCTTATTCCCTCAATATCCAGAATCCCAGTGGAATTGTGAGGGGGTTTTTTGATGACGATGCTTTTCAGGATGTGGCGGTTATCAATCGGGATCTCAATTCGGTGACCGTCTTATTTGGAACCGGGGATGGTACCTTTGGAGATGGACTCACGACCTTTCCCGCACCCAGGATTCTAACGGATTCCCAAATGTCTAATCCCAGTTCCATTGCCTCGGGAGATTTTAATGGGGATGGAATTAGCGATTTGGTTGTAGCCAATCAAGGATCCAATTTTGTTGCGGTTTTTTTTGGAACGCGCAGCGGAAATTTCATTTCCAATAGGGGGTTCCTGATTGACGGTCCGCAGAATTTCGTAGTGGCCAAGGATTTTAATCGTGACGGGTTTGACGATATTGCCTTAAGCATGGATACCGCAAACCAGATTCAAATATTGCTTAGCTTCGAGGATGGCATTTTCCGGAGACTTCCCGATGAAAGTTTTATTGCCATTGGTGGCCCTCCAAAACAGTTAGCCGTGGGAGATTTAAACGGAGACGGAGGCCAGGATATTGCTGTGTTGGTAGGGGGACAGGGTTTCCAGGTTTTATTGGGAAAGGCCAATGGCATCTTTCAAGTAGAGCCCATAATCGCCGATACTGGAACCACATGGGAGGCCATGGCCATAGCCAATATTGACCGGGATCAACGCACCGATGCCAATGACCTCCTATTGACCCGCCCAGTGGATGATTTGATCCTGGTGGGGTCTGGCCAAGCTGCCGTGTTGTTTTTAAGGCCGGGTCGCGAGAGGGGGGTTTTCTTTCAATTGAGCGGGGGGAGCAAACAGACCGCTGTTTTTCCGCGGGATATCGACGGAGATGGGGAATTGGATCTGGCTATTCTGAATTCGGATACCCAGAGTTTAAGTATTTATTTAGGTTTGGGAAACGGTTTTTTTCAAGAGGCCCGGCTTTCAGATTCTGACCTGAAAACAGGGGTCAATCCCACGGGTTTGACGGTAGGTCTTTTCAATCAGGATGAGTTGTCCGATCTGGTCATGATTAATGGGGACGGGATTACCGATGATGAGGTGGTGACCTTTTTGGGAAATAAACAACCCTTTCCCGATGCGGGAATTGATGTGAAAAATGAATTGGGCCGTACGGTTGGGACCGTCCGGTTTTGGGAGGATGACGGCAGTGGGGGGCGCCGGATCAACCCGGCCTTAGATCGTTCCGCACCCAATGGTCGGTTTATCGTTTTTAATGTCCCGCCGGGTAGGGTTTCTGTCAACGCAAAAAATACCGCCGTTGGAAACAGGTTGGTCACGGTTTACCCCGATTCTGTGACCGAAACGGATATTTTGGTGAAGGAAGTAGCCCCAGACTTTGTGAATGTGGAAGGACAAGTAGGGGATGTGACGGGAAGGCCCCGACCGGGGGTTCTGCTTTCTTTTCTCGGGACGGGCGTTAACAACGTTTCTCCCAATTTTACCGGTTCCTATTCAACGCCCCTTCCGGCCAATACGGAAACCGTTGTCAAAATTACCCCCAAAGGAAGTGCGGGCGGGGTGACCGATATCGATGGGGATGGGGTGCCGGATAGAGAAGATAACTGCCCCAACCTTCCCAATCCGGATCAATCAGATGAGAATGGGGACGGGGACGGGGATGTGTGCGATCAATTCGATCAATCCAGTATTGATTTTGATGCAGATGGAATAGCCGATTTCGTGGACAATTGTCCCTCCGTTTTTAATCCAAATCAATTGGATAGCGATGGGGACGGTATCGGAAATGATTGTGAAGCCCCTGGCGGATAACCCCACATTTCCGCTTTCCGCGGGAGAGATCCCTTCTATTTCATCACCTCCATGGTTCATGAAACGATGGTCCCGTCTCCTAGCGAACAGAAAGGCTTCCCCTTTTTTTTTAATAAATTGGATATAATTTGTTAAATTCAGTAAACTAAAAACCCTTTGCTTTGTTGGGCTCGATTGGATCCAATTTCAAATTTTAGACTTTTGGATTTCCCGGCCACTGCCCTTCAATCTAAGAACAGCGGGGGGTGAGAGGAGGTTCAGGGAGTGATGAGCCGTTTTTATGGTCTCCACACATTCTGGTGAAACCGGACCAACAACCTTGAAGTTTGCCACCCTCAATCCTTCCCCATTAGAGCGTCCAGCCATTGCCCTGGGATGGATAGGCCTGGTGGCGGCCTTTCTCTATTTAAATACGCTCTCCCATGGTTTTGTCTGGGATGATTACACCTATGTTTTAGGAAATACTCACTTTCAATCCGGCCAGAATGCTCTTCTTTTCTTTGTAAGCGATTTTTGCAAAGGGGTTAATGAGGACTGTTTTTTTTACCGTCCCCTGGTTTCCCTAACCTACCTGTTGGATCACACCCTTTGGGGAACAACCCCTTTTGGATACCATCTAACCAACATTATTTTCCACATTGCTGTTTCACTTTTGGTTTATCAGGTGATCGGGGTCATCCTCCATAATAAAATGGCTGCCTTTATCGGAGGGACCCTTTTTGCGATCCATCCGGTCCATTCAGAGTCGGTTTCCTTTGTAGCGGCAAGAACCGATCCTCCTGCGGTCCTTTTCTCCCTTTTGGCACTAATCTTTTATATTAAAAAGGATCAAATCTCTGGAAAACCAAAGGTAGTTTTTCAGGTTTTCTCTTTGATCTGTTTTTTGTTGGCTTTATTAGCAAAAGAGATTGCCATCACACTGCCTCTCTTATTCATGGTTTATTCTCTATTGTTTCCTCATCCCATCCGGGCGAAAAATGAAGTGGTGTCAAGATTAAAGCCCTCCCTTCCTTTCTGGGGCGTTGTGATCGGTTATCTGTTTTTGAGAAACCACATTTTTGGAGACCCCTTCAGTGGGGAATCTCTCTTTGATGGGATTTTACAACGGGTTTTTACCGCACCTTTGCTCTTCATGGAGAATGTGAGAATGTTGTTGATTCCGTGGCCACTGGAGGTCTTTCGCGCACCTGTGGGGCAGAAGAACCTAATGGATCCTTGGGTATTGGGTGCGATCTCATTCTGTTTTCTTTTAGGCTGGGCGCTGTTAAAATTTGGGAAGAATTCGAAAGAAACACTGTTTTCAATGGCATGGGTTTTAATTACGCTGATTCCTGTTTTAAATCTGGTTCCAAGCCCTTGGCCCAGTGTATGGGATCGTTTTCTTTACCTTCCTTCCATCGGATTATGTTTTTGGGTAGGGTGGCTGGGTTCTCAGCTTTTATCGAAGAATGGTCCAAAATGGAACCCTTTTTCCCGTTGGATCTGGGCAACGCTGGGGGTGGTCATTTTTTTGCTATTTTCAGGGCTCACACTGGATCGAAATAAGGATTGGAAGGACAACATCACCCTTTGGGGGGTTACCATGAAACACCTTCCTGTTGGAAGTTGGTCATGGGCGATCGCGGGGAATAATCTGGCCCAAGGGTACCAGGGCCAGGGGAATTTAGGAGAGGCGGTTCGAATTTTAGAGGAAGTTTACGCCGTTCGACCTGGGTTCCTGGCGGCGAGTATCAACCTGGGTAATGCCTATGCCACCTTGGGGAATCCCAAACAGGCACTGGAGGTCTATCATTCGCTTCTCCATGGCCAAGACGAAACCCTGTTTTGGGATGAAAGAAGAAATTTGCCGGAAAAAAAAATCTCTCCAACCCAATCTCCGAGGCTTTATTATAATCTTGGGGTGACTTATTCGTCTTTAGGTGATTATGATCACGCTTTGGATGCCTTTCAAAAAGCCATGAAATTAAAACCGGAAGACCACCTGATTTACTATAGTCTGGGGAATCTTTATTCCAGGACCGGGCACCTTGAAAAAGCGGAACAGGCTTACCTGGATTCGATCCGGCTTAGGCCGGATTTTATTGAAGGGTATCAAAATCTGGGGGGGATTTATGTGCGCCAGGAAGCATTAGAAAAAGCGGTGATCGCTTACCAATCCGCCATTCGATTAGGGCCTCCGCAGGGAAAAGCCTATCAAAACTTGGGGTGGGTGTATTATCAACTGGGTTTTTATAATCAATCCGCGGAAATTTTAGGGGAGGGAATTCGTCGGTTTCCCAAGGACGCAACACTGCATTATAATTTAGGGTTGGCTTATCAGAAAGAGGGCCGAGTGAAGGATGCCCGGGAAGAATATCAAAAAACGATTTTGTTGGAACCGAATTATTGGCAAGTGTACAACAATCTGGGAAGCCTGAAGGAAATGGAAGGGGATCCACGAGGGGCATTAGAAGATTACGGGAAGGCTGTTTCTCTTCAGCCGAATTTCATTACTGCACAGGTTAATTTAGGACGAATGTTGTTAGAAACGGGGCAACCCCAAAAAGCCCTCCAACATTTTAATGGGATGTTGAAAGGCCTTGGGGCGGGGGAGAAAGAAAACCCAGAGACCCATTTTGTTGAGGAACAAATTAAACGATTGGAAAAAGAGGTCTCTTTGGGAGAGAATTCTCACTGAAGCTTTCTGAATATTTTACCAAACTCGATTGGGGCACACCATGACTGATTCGTCCAAAAAATGGGTTCTCTTTTGTTTTTTCTTATCCGGAATGACTGCGCTGATTTACGAATTGGTGTGGACCCGATGGTTGGTTTTAATTTTTGGGTCAACCACTTTTGCGATCAGTACGGTTTTAACAACCTTTATGGCGGGATTGGGTTTAGGGAGTTTCCTTTTTGGACGGTTTATGATGGTGCGTAAAAGGAACCCCTTGTTAATCTATGCCTTATTGGAAGCGGGGATTGGACTCTACGCAATCCTGTTTCCTCTTTTCCTTCCCATCCTTGAGGCATCCTATGGGGTCATTTGGGAAACCCTCCATCTTCAGTTCTATACCTTCAGTTTGGTCCGTTTTTTCCTAATGGGGATCATCCTCATTATTCCAACCACAATGATGGGGGCAACCTTCCCCGTTTTAGGCCGTTATATGGCGCGAGAAAACAAAGGGATAGGCCATACCCTTGGGTTTCTTTATTTCCTCAATACCTCCGGGGCGATTTTGGGTTGCTTTGCGGGAGGTTTTATTTTTTTACCCTTTCTTGGACTTTTTAATACCACTCTTTTAGCGGTTATGGTCAATTTATTCATTGCTTTGGGAATAATATTTTTACTTCGCTTGGAAAGAGAAAGGGAAGGGAAAAAAGTTTTTGAGTCCGGTTTGGAAGGTGAATTATTGAATAAGGGACCAGAGAGTTCTTTTCCCTTAACAACTATTTCTTCAAAACCCACCGAGCCATGGGGAATTCAAAAGGAATTAAAGACTGGGGAAAAACCCGTAACCAACAAAAGCGTTGCCGTGGTTTTAATTGTTTTTGCACTATCTGGGTTTTCTGCAATGGTTTACGAAGTTGCTTGGAGTAGAGCCCTCTCACTGGTTTTAGGGTCATCGGTTTATGCGTTTAGCGCCATGCTCACGACCTTTTTAGCCGGTTTGGCTTTTGGTTCCTTTGTTTCGGCTTCGGTGGTGGAGCGAATTACCTTTCGTTTTTTGTTTATTGCCTTTATTCAAATAGCAACGGGGATATTTGCCTATATGACCCTTTTGGGTTTGGGAAACCTTCCCAAATGGATGGTGACCCTTTACGGGTATTTTTTTGAAGAACGGTCTTTTGGGACCCCCCTTTTGTTTCCCCTCATTCAGTTCCTTCTTTCATTTTCTGTTATGTTTCTTCCAACGTTCTTATTGGGGATGATGTTTCCTTTGGTTGCAAGAATTTATAGAGACCGGATTCAGGCTGTCAGCCGTGTTGCGGGAGATACCTATTCCGTCAATACGTTGGGAGCTATTTTTGGAGCTTTTTCGGGAGGATTTATTATCATTCCTGTTTTAGGAATTCAATATACGCTTTTGCTGATGGTGGGTTTAAACCTAGCGTGTGGGCTGGTCATCCTTGGCCTTTCCTTGACAAGAGGGTGGGGTAAACCGTTGGTTTTCATTTTTCTTCTGGGGTTCTTTCTCACCGTTTTTTCATTTTTTCCTCCCCAATGGAATCAAAAGGTCATGACTTCGGGGGTTTTTTGGAACCTACAAGATTTTCATGATATAAACAAAGGTTCTTTTAAAGATGAATTTAATCGTTTTGTGGAAAACCAAACCGATCTCTTGTTTTATCGAGAGGGATTAACTGCCACGGTAACCGTGGAACGGGATATTAAAAATATAATGAATTTAAAAGTCAATGGCCGAAAGGAATCCTCAAGTCGATATATGAGAACCCAAGTTTTGCTCTCCCACCTTCCTTTATTGATGGCCCAAGACCCAAAAAATGTGCTTATTATTGGATTAGGGAGCGGGGTGACGGTTGGATCCGCATCCCTACATCCGGTTCAGGAAATAAAAGCGGTTGAATTGGAAAGTACCATTTTAGAAGCTTCCAGGTTTTTTGGAGATGTGAATTACCAACCGTGGAATGATCCCCGTGTAGAATTGATCGTGGACGATGGGAGAAATTACCTGTTGGCCAATGGGAGTTCCTTTGATGTGATTATTTCCCAGCCTTCCATTCCCTGGATCACGGGTGCTTCAAACCTTTTTACACAAGAATTTTTTCAACTGGTTGCCAAACGATTAAAGGAAGGGGGGGTGTTTAGTCAATGGTTTAGCAGCACCGATGCACTTGGTGTGGATCATTATTTATCTGCCTTTAAAGCCTTTACACGTGTGTTTCCCTTTGTAATGGTTTTTGAGACAACCCCCGGGGATCTTCTCTGGATTGGCTCGAAAAACCCATTGAATATTAACTATGATAAAGTCCTTGCCAAAATTTCAAAATTGGAAATTGCAAAAGACCTCCAGCGGATAGATATTGATGGGATTTCCGATCTTTTGTCCCTTTATTTAGGGGGAGATGAGTCTATTTCAACTTTGATCGATGGAGCGACCATTAACACGGATGATAAAAACTATGTTGAGTTTTTCGGGCCTTATTATTACTTTGAAACAAAAGGAGGGGGAACCCATGTGAGCCAGGTTCTTTATCCGAAATTGCCCCCGAAGGTACTCAATACAATGATTTCGCTGGCTGTTAATCACCCAATGGATCTCAATCCATTTCTTTTGCAGCTTTCGGCTTCTTCCCTGAAACAAGGAAGATTACCTAATGCCCTCTCCTATGTAAATGCAGCCTTAGAGGAAAAGAGTAACGGGGAAGGCCACCTCCTTAAAGCCAAAGTTCTGGACCGTTACAGGATTTTCGGGGGGAATAAGGAATCCCGTTCTCTTTTAATTAAAAGCGAAAGGGGAGAATTAAAGCGGGCTTTATTGGATGAAAATTCTTCTTTAGAAACTCTGGAGGGCATTGCCCAGGGGTTTGAAACATTGGGAGATATCAGGCGTGCAGAAGAAATTTATTTGGATTTAATCCGTACAAATCCACGCTCGGCATATATTCAGACACAATTGGGTGATTTTTATTTGCGCTTAAAAAATCAGGAGAAAGCCATTCAAGCCTATCAAAAAGCAATTCAAATAGATTCCAATCAATTTAACCCCCACCTTCAACTTGCCCTTTTATATCAAAATACGGGGGATTTTAAAGAGGCTGAAGCAATTCTTGTAAAATTAATCAACAAATCATCTTCCAATCAAAAAACCACCGCATTATTTCATCTTGCCGACCTACAAAGGGAGCGGGGAAGGTTAGAAGAGGCGGCTCGAATTTATCAAGAGGTTTTGGTTTTGGATCCTAACCATTTTCTCGCACACAACAATTTGGGGAATATTTATCAAGCCACTGGAAATATGGAGGGTGCCCTCCAGGCCTACAAGGTTGCTATCCAAATTCAACCGACTTTTTTTGAAGCCTATTTAAACCTTGGGGCGGTGTCCCAACGAATGGGTCGCCTGGATCAGGCTTACCAGGCCTACCAAACGGCTATTGGTCTTAATCCCACCGATCCATCGGGCTATTATAATTTGGGATTTCTTTTAAAAGAGCAAGGAAACGTTGAAAAAGCGGTGGATTTTTTTAATCAATTTATTACTCTTGCCCAGGGAAACGTTTTATTTGCAAACCAGTTACAAATTGCAAGGACCCATTTGAGTGATCTTAACCGCTTGGATTGAAGGAAAAAAGAAATGAAAGAGTCTGTTTGCAAAATTTGTAACCACAATAGGGTTGTTAGGTTGTATCCCGTTAGGGACTACCTCACAGGTCATTTATTTGATTTGGTCCGGTGTAATGGGTGTTCCTTTTGTTTTATCAGTCCCCAACCTTCTCCGAAGGAAATGGGGCGTTATTATCCGGTTTTTTATTATGGAGATCGTCGATCTTTTTTTGAATGGGTGACGTGTTACTTGAGAGTTCGTCGGATCGAAAAGGGGTTTGGCAAAAAGAAATCCGGTCGAATTCTGGATGTGGGGTGCGGGAAGGCCCGCATGCTTGAGATGTTAAAGGGGAAAGGTTGGCACGTACAGGGAACGGAAATAGGGGTCAGGCCCGTTCATGAGGGAAAAAATTCTCAAGGCATCGACATTCACTACGGATCTTTGGAGGAGGGGCAATTTTCAAATGGGACCTTTGATGTGGTTACCTTGTGGCATGTTCTGGAACATCTCCCTAACCCCAGGACCACTCTTCGTGAAATACGGCGAATCTTAAAGGCGGATGGCCTTTTGATTCTGTCGGTTCCTAATTATGGAAGCCTCCAGGCCAAATTGGCCGGGCCCCACTGGTTTCATCTGGATGTGCCAAGGCATCTGTTTCATTTTAAACCTGAAAACCTGGTGGATTTGCTTGAACAGGAAGGGTTTCAGGTGGGAAAAATGAACCGGTTCTCTTTTGAATATGATACCTTTGGTTTTGTTCAAAGCATTCTAAATCTTTTGTCATCAAGACAAAATTTGCTTTTTGATTTTCTCAATCATCAATGGTCTTTTCGGCGAATCCTCAATGCGGATATTGATGGGGGACTGGGACAAACCGGTCTTCCCATCAATCGGAAGAAATTTTTTATCGGTTCTTCCCTGATGTTTTTGTTATCCGTGCCCCTTTTTTTAATTTCCCTTGTCTTTTGTCCTTTGGATGGAATCCTGGGTTATGGTGGCACCATCGAAGTGGTTGCGAGAAAATCGCCTAAGTAAATATGAGGGGAATAGAATATGGAAAAAGAAGCGTTTGAGGTGAAAGACCGTGAAGTGAAATCGTTGCCTAAAATTATCGTGGTGATGCCCGCTTTTAATGCGGCCAAAACCCTTTGGCATACCTTTGAGGGAATTCCGAGAGATATTGTTGGAGAGGTGATTCTGGTGGATGATGCCAGCTCGGATAATACGGCGACTTTAGCGGAGCGTTTGAATATTAAGGTCATCAAACATCCCCATAATGTGGGTTACGGGGGAAACCAAAAAACCTGTTATATGGAAGCCCTCCGGGATGGTGGTGAGGTGGTGGTGATGGTGCATCCCGATAATCAATATGATCCGAGGTTTATCTCGGAGATTGTTAAACCGATTTTAAACGGAGAAGCTCATATTGTGCTGGGTTCAAGAATGTTGATGCCGGGAGGCGCGCTGAAAGGAGGAATGCCAATGTACAAGTTCATTGCCAATAAAATTCTTTCCACCATTGAAAATGTTGCATTGGGGCAATCCTTGTCTGAATTTCATACCGGGTATAGGGCCTATAGCCGTCGATTCTTAGAAACGATTCCCTTTTTGAGAAATTCTAATGATTTTGATTTTGATACGCAGGTTTTGATTCAAGCCGTGGCTTTCAAATTTAAAATTGGGGAAATTCCGGTAACCACCAAATATTTCAAAGACGCTTCCTCGGTGAATTTTTGGACCAGTCTGCGATATGGTTTAAAAACCCTCTGGGCCATTTTCCGTTATCTCCTTCATCAAACCAAAATCTTTAAAGTAAAGTTTTTGCTTCCCTAATCCCTGAAACATTTGTCGCAATGAATACCGGGCTTGCTTTTTAAATGATTCAAGGACAATGATGAAAGCCTTTGTGAGGAATCTTTTTACCGGTGAGGAACCATTCGGATGAGTCACGCCACGGGCCATAACGGTTCTGATTTGCAACCGGATGAAAATAGAGAAAAACCATTGGGGGCTCCCATGGAACCCCTTCCCCTTCAGGGAGTGAACTCGGGGTTTTTCGGGATGGCCCTCAAAAATTATAGTTTTGCTTATCCATTGTTCCTTATTCTATTGACGGGTTTGGTATACGTCAATTCCCTTCAATTTCCATTTGTTTGGGATGATACGGTTTTTATTTCCCAAAATTCCCATCTTCAAAAAACCAGCCATATCTCGGAATATTTTACCGAAAGTTTTTGCAAAGGGGCCGCAAAGGAGTGCGCGTTTTACCGTCCTTTGATGTCCCTTTCGTATTTGGGGGATTTTTTAATCTATGGCAAGCACCCCTTGGGTTTTCATTTGACCAATGTCATCCTTCATATGGGTGCGGTTCTTTTGTTTTACGGGGTATCCCTCAAACTCTTTCAACGGCCCAGGGCTTCTTTGATCGCGGGTTTGCTTTTTGCGGTTCATCCCGTTCATTCTGAGTCGGTGGCCTTCGTTGCGGCCCGGACCGATCCCCTGGCTTCGATTTCTTTGTTTATATCATTCTTTTGTTTTGACCGGTATCTTCGATCATGGGGAATTTTCCGGATGGTTCCTTTTTTTCTTTCTTTACTCTTTTTTGGGCTGGGTCTATTGACCAAGGAAATGGTGATTACCCTTCCCCTGATGCTCCTGCTGTATGATGTGATGTTTGTCCGGCTCTGGAACGGGTGGAAGGATTTTCTTTTCCGGTGGCCCACCTATTTTCCCTTTGGGGTGGTCATTCTTTTTTATTTTAAAATTCGTCATCAGGCTTTGGGTTATGGATTAACACAGGATTTAAAATGGAATGAATTGGGTATCCGCTTGGCCACCGTCCCTGCCTTGATTTGGGATTACTTTAGGCTTCAAATTATTCCGTATCCCCTTATGATTTTCCATGAGAGGCCGACGCTTTTTGGGTCCCCTTGGGCAGGAATCTTTTGGGGGATGATTTTTTTGTTTCTTTTTCTCCTTTTTTTGTATCGGCTTTTCCCTTTCTCAAAGGTAGGGGTTTTTGGTGGGATTTGGTTCCTGGTCACCCTGTTGCCTATTCTGAACATTATTCCAATTCCCTGGCCCACCGTGGTGGAACGCTTTTCGTATATCCCTTCCTTTGGTTTTGTTTTGATGATCGGGGTTGCGGGTAATTATTTAATGAACCATTTACCTCTGCCTCCTTTAAATATTGGGAAAAGGGGTTGGGTCAAAATGTTTGTTGGGGTCCTCATGATTTTTTCAGTCCTCACGGTTATGCGAAACCGTGTATGGAGTGATGAAATTTTGATTTGGAAAGATACCGTTAATAAATCTCCCCACTTTGCCCTGGGCCATATGAATTTAGGTCTGACTTATCATGAACGGGGGGAATTGCAAGAAGCCGAAAGCGCCTATCAAAAGGCGCTGACCTTGACTTCCTCTTCTCCCAAACTTCTTCATAACTTTGGGAGGCTCTATCAAGATACAGGCCGACCGGAAAAGGCTTTCAACCTTTACCAACGCTTGGCCGCCCAGGGTGACGCCTTTCCCGAGACCTACCTGAACATGGCCATTTTGTTTGAAGAAAAAAAGGAGCCTGACCAGGCGGTCCACTTCTACGAAAAAGCCCTTGAAAAGGACCCTGGTTATTTCAAAGCCCATCTTCGGTTAGGGCGCCTTTTAGAGTATCAAAAAAATTTAGAAGGGGCCTTGGCCCATTACCGGGAAGCCATTGGGATATTTCCCATGCGGTATAAGGTCTATTTTGATATTGCAGAGGTTCTTCGGCTATTGGGAAGATTTAATGAGGCAGGGGAGGCTTTTTCACAGTTCATCCGTAGGGTTCCTGCAGATCAAAAGGGTTCAAAAGAGTATGCCTATGCTCAAATGCGTGTCAATGAAATCTTAAACAAACAGCCATAGGGTGACCCGGGTGCAACGTTTGAATCCCATTTATTATTTGGTATTGGTGCTTATCACTGGAGGGGTTTTTATCAATACCTTGGGGAATCCTTTTGTGTGGGATGATCTGGTCTATGTTTCCAATAATTCCCATCTACAAAAAACGGAATATATTGGCGAATATTTTTCGGCCAGTTTTTGTAAGGGGGCGGCCAGGGCCCAGGCTTGTGCCTTCTACCGCCCCATTGTTTCCCTCTCATATCTTTTTGATTTTATGGTTTGGGAAAATCGTCCTTTTGGGTTCCATCTCACCAACGTTCTTATTCATGTTCTCGTGGTATGTTTTTTTTATTTTGTTTTGGTTCGGGTGTTTAAAAACCCATATGTGGCTTTTGTCAGCGCCCTTTTTTTTGCAGTACATCCCGTGCGTGTTGAATCCGTTGCAGTGATTGCCAATCGAACCGATCCCACCACTTCTTTGTTTCTTTTACCTTCCTTTTTCTTTTTTAGTCGATACCTGTCATCCCTTAAGGAGACCGCTCCTTCTGAGGTTTCTTTGGGAAAGGAACCTAGCGGTGAAGACTTCCCTGACTTGCCGGATCAAGAAAAATCGGAGGTTCAGGAAAAGTCTGGTGGGGTAGGCGGAAGCGGGTTGGATGGGCTTGGGGAAAGTGCGGGGTCATTCAGGGGAAGGAGGGGTTTTTTCTTATTTCTGTCTTCCACTTTCTTTTTCCTAGCCATTCTGACCAAAGAAGTTGCATTAGCCCTTCCTCTTTTGTTGCTTTTGTATGATCTTTTCTTTTTCCGTCCCTGGAGGGGGGCGGCCGACCTCCTGTTCCGTTGGAAAACGTACCTTCCCTATGGAATGATCATTCTGGTTTATTTTGTTGCAAGGAACCATGCCCTGGGTTATGGATTAACACAAGACCTTCGTTGGGAAGAGAGCTGGGTTCGAATATTGACCGCGCCGGCTATATTTTGGGATTATTTTCGCCTTCAGGTTTTTCCTTATCCTCTGAAACCCTTTCATGGCCGCCCTGAATGGTGGGGTTCCGCAACGGTGGCCATTGCGTGGGGTTTAATCTTTTTGGGGTCCTACCTTTTCCTTATATTACGAATGGGCCGGTTTTCTAAAGAAATTTTATTCGGCGGCCTCTGGTTTGCTATTTTTCTTTTACCTGTCTTGGATATTATTCCCATTGCTTGGCCTATGGCGAGTGAACGGTATTCCTATATTCCATCCATGGGGTTTGCCTTATCCTTGGGGTTTATTTTTAACCTCTTGTTGAAAACGAAAAGTGCCATTCCATCCCTTTGGATTAAAGGAGGGTCGAGAGTTTTAATGGTGTTACTACTGGTCATTTTCTCGGTTTTAACGGTCATGCGTAACAGGGTTTGGAGTGATGAAATCCTTCTCTGGAGTGACGCGGTCCAAAAATCTCCCGATTTTGCGTTGGGATATATGAATCTGGGTCTTAATCATCAAAAACGCGGGGATTTTGAACAAGCGGCCTGGGCTTATGAGAGATCGTTGTCGAATGACCCCTCCAACCCGAAGGTTTACCATAACCTGGGGTCTCTTTATGAAAGATTGGACCGAACCGATGAAGCCATACAAAGGTATCAAACTTTAATTGAACAAGGGCAGGCGTTTCCGGTTACCTATTTTAATTTGGGTTCTATTTTTTTAAAGAAGAAGGATTATAACAACGCTTTTCTTTTTTATAAAGAGGCGATCCGGGTGGATCCCGATTATTATAAGGCGCATCTTTGGTTAGGTCGCCTGTATAATCGTTTCGGAAAAAAGGAAGAAGCGCTGCATGAATTTAAGGAAGCCATCCGAATTTTCCCTCAAAGATGGGTTTCTTATTTGGATACGGGTGATCTTCTTTATTCCATGAAGCGTTTCACCGAAGCAGAGAAGGTCTACCAACAAGCCCTCATTTTTTTCCCCCCTGAGCGCAGAGGTTCCAGTGAGTATGGAGTCATACAAGAACGATTGAGGGCCCTTCGCCTACAACCCGTGGAGTAACCCCTTGATGAGATCACACTCGAACCCGCCCCCCATCAACGCCCTGTGGGGGAAAGAACGTGGGCCTCTTCTGGGGTTTAAGAAACGGGGTGATGGGAGCATTGGTGCTGAGGATGCTATTTTTTCAGTGTTGACCATAAAGAGGAACCAGGTTTGGAGTAATGGGATATTATTATGAAAGGATACCATAGAAAAAACGCCTCATTTCGCTATGGGGCACCTGACCCTTGGGCTGGCCTTCCATGACCGGGGAAATTTGGAGGAAACGGCCAAATCCTATATAGAGGCCCTTCAATTTAGGAAATTTGTTTTTTGCCCTGGGTCGTTGGGGTGAGGCGGAAGAACCATACAAGAAAATTTTGGAAATGGTTTCCCCTCATCAGAGCCCGTCCAAAGAATTTTTTCATGTCCAAAAACGCCTACAGGAAATACAATCTCTTGAGCGTGGGTTGAGTCCATAAGGGGAAAATGAGATTTTGGAACCCTCTCATTTTGTTGGTCGTAAGTATTCTGGTGTACGGCAACACCTTGAAGCATCCTTTTGTGTGGGATGATACTACCTATGTTTCAAATAATTCCCATTTCCAGAATGTGAAATATATCGGGACCTATTTTACGTCCCAATTTTGTGAGGGGGTTACGATTGAATGTGCTTTTTATCGCCCGGTGGTGTCGCTTTCCTATTTGGTAGATTATCAGATTTGGGGAGACAATCCGTTTGGGTTTCACCTGACCAATGTGATTCTCCATGCGATGGTGGTCCTTTTGTTTTATGGAGTGACACTTCGGCTTTTTCAAAATCCTCTGATGTCTTTTATAGGGGCCCTTCTTTTTTCAGTCCACCCCATCCATTCTGAATCGGTTTCCTTTATTGCTGCTCGGACCGATCCCCTGGCCTCCCTCTTCTTTCTTACTTCTTTTTATTTTTTTAATCAGTCCCTCAGAAACCATCCACCTTTTTCCTTTTTTTCACAGGGAATGGTTTTGGTGTGTTTTGGATTGGGGTTATTGACCAAAGAAATGGTGATTACGCTTCCCATTGTGTTTTTCTTGTACGATTATATTTTGGTCCGTCCTTGGAAAGGGTTTGGGGAGGCCATATCCCGGTGGCCCACCTACCTTCCTCTGGGTTTGGTGATCTTCTTTTATTTAATGATACGACAACAGGTCCTGGGATTTGGTTTCTCACCTGAAAATAATTGGGAAGGGATTTTGGGGCGAATTCTCAACGCCCCTGCTTTATTATGGGATTATACGCGCTTGCTGGTGGTTCCATACCCCTTGACGATTTTTCATGATAAACCGAACCTGTTTGACTCCGCTCCGTTGACCCTGATTTGGGGTATTTGTTTTTTGAGTCTTTTGCTTTATGTTCTATTTCGGATCGGCCGGTTCTCAAAAGAGATTGTGTTTGGGGGTCTGTGGATGATAGTGACCTTAGTTCCTGTATTAAATTTGATTCCCATCCCCTGGCCGATTGTCGTGGAAAGGTTTTCCTATATTCCCTCCATCGGATTTTCCCTTTCGGTGGCCTTCTGCTGGGGGAGGTTGATGAAGCGGGGTGCCCACCCCGCCATTCCCTTAGCGGGAAAGGTCTGGGCGGGGGTCGGAATCGGTGTGTTGTTCCTATTTTTCCTGATGACCGTAAATCAAAATCGTATTTGGGGGAGTGATATCCTGCTGTGGGAAGATACGGTGCGAAAGGCCCCCCATTTTGCCATGGGCCATATGAACCTTGGAAATGCCTATCAGGAATCAGGTCAATTGGAACAGGCTGCCCAGGCTTATGAGAATTCACTAAAACATGTTTCACCCTCTCCCAGACTTTTGCATAATTTGGGAACCCTGTATCAAAATATGGGCAAAACTCAAAAAGCCGAGGAAATTTTTTTGGCCCTTGTGAAACAAAACCTTGCGGTCTCCGGAACCTTTCACAATTTAGGAATCCTCTATGAGGAAAAGGATCTAAACCGTTCCGTTGTATTTTACCGGGAAGAATTGGCTAGAAATCCTAAAATTTATAAAACCCATGTTCGATTGGGTAAAGTCCTTGTTCGTTTGGAAAAAAAAGAGGAAGCCCTGAAAGAATTTCAGGAAGCCATTGAGATTTTTTCAGATAAACCGGAAGCCTATATTCATTTAGGGGTTCTTTTAAAAAAAATGGGTCGCTTTCAGGAAGCACGGGAGGTATTTATCCGATATTTTAATTTAGAGAACCCTGAGGAAAAACACTCCGAAATTTACCTGAACGCGCAAAAGGAATTCCGGGAAGTGCAACGGGAATTAGGTCAGGTTGACCCTTGAACAGAAGGTTAAAAAAATTCCAAAAAAATATAAATCTAAAATTCAGATATTTTAATCCTTAATCTAACGAAAATGAGAAAGTGGCGTTAAAAGATGAACCAAGAAGAACAACGAGGAGAAGAGGCTCCCGCCTCTGAGGCCCTAACTGCGGGCCCACGGGTGGTCTTACTGGCGCTTTCAGTTCTGGCGACCCTTATCTATTTCAACACCCTCACCTCCTCTTTCCATTTCGACGATGTGATCAGGATTGTAGAGAATCCCAAGATCAAACATCTTTCAAACCTTCTGGATATGTCCGATAGCCGCTATATTGGATATTTATCCTTTGCATTGAATTATCACTTCGGGAGACTTAATGTTTTTGGCTACCATCTGGTCAATCTGCTCATTCACATCGCCAACGGATTCTTAGTCTACCTTCTGGTGCAGCTCTTGTTTAAAACGCCCAGGATGCTCTCTTCCCATT
>DASWJH010000078.1 GCA_036397255.1 Nitrospiria bacterium | reverse complement strand
CGTCCACCAATCGCCTGATTTTTTCCATCCGGCAATCTTGCCAGATTTCTTGCCTACCATAAACACCTTTTTCTATCGTGAAAAAGCAACGTTACGACATCCAACCCTTAAAATTTTACCCACTCACTTCCACGATGAGCCAAAAAAAGAAGGAACCTTTAAAAGATTGCATCCAATTTAAATTCATTTCAATCTTTGTCTTCGCCCCATTCTAAAAAAAGACTCAAAAAATCGTTGCCCCTTTGATCCTGGGGGGAATAAAAACCTTTTTCCTGGTTTAACCTGGAGTGCGAAATGTCAATTTCGAGCATGATAAATCCATTTTGGATATGACAATACCATTGTTTTATTTGGAGGAATCATTCATTTTAAATTAAAAAATTCAATGTGAAATCCAAAAAATTAAATATCCCATGCAGCACTGGTTTGAGGATAGGGGATCGAAAGCTAAATGTGGGGTGGGTTGAGAAAATTCTATTTCGTTATTTGAGGGTTAAAATTTAAAAAAGGTTCCCTTGGTTAAAAAAGAAAAGGACCCATCCATCAGCTTGAATATTAGAAAAACCCTATCTTTTATACATGAAAACGTTGGGGGATTTATACGATTAAAAGAAGTGGCTCAAGGGGTTCAGCTTCATCCGGACTATCTTTCCCGGAAATTTAAAAGGGAGATTGAGATTTCATTCCATGAATATGTTCTTCACTATCGAATTTTTATTTCCCTGGTT
This sequence comes from Nitrospiria bacterium, assembly GCA_036397255.1. Taxonomy (NCBI): domain Bacteria; kingdom Pseudomonadati; phylum Nitrospirota; class Nitrospiria; species Nitrospiria bacterium. Next base: position 25,732 of record DASWJH010000078.1, on the reverse strand, counting down.
CTTTTAATCCGAACCACGAAAAAAATAAAAGAAATTTATCAAGAAATCGGTTTTAGCCAACCCGAGATCTTTTCAAGAAATTTTAAAAGGATTGTTGGGTGTTCACCCAGAGCCTTTCGAATGCGAGACCCTTCTTTTCAAAGGGAATTCTTGAAAAGTGGTTTCCCAGAAATTCAAAAGGTTTTTTCCAAAACCGCACAAGGTTTTCACCAAGCATCGTTAGAAGGTGAAAATGATTTCCCGCAAGATTGGTTTTAAAACCCTCGAAGAAACAACTTCCTTTTCTTACCTTTTATTCGAGAGGAATATCTGATTCAGAGAATGGGAGTTTTATTTTTTTTGCATCATTTTTGTTTGAAATTTTCTTAAGAATTAAGGATCGTTGAACCCTTTAATTTACTTTTCTCCGGGGGTTCTTATTAGAATTTGACAGCAGACTTTTAAACGGGGTAAGATCCTGTACTTTTCTCTTCGGAAAAAGCCTTTTATGGGAGAATCTTTGCGAGAGTGGCGGAATTGGCAGACGCACTAGACTTAGGATCTAGCCCCGATTTTCGGGTTGGGGGTTCAAGTCCCCCCTCTCGCACCAACCTCATTCCTTTTTATTCCCTTATTCTGATTTTTTTGCCTTGTATTTAGATGTTTTTTCACCGTAACAAGGCGTTCTCTTTTTTTACCTGGTTTCTCCCATTTGGGTTTTTTCAGGAACAGGGTTGAAAGGTCTGCAACAAATTTTACCAATGAAGAGGTGGAACCAAGGGTTTTGGTTCTTTCTTTAAAAGGTAAATTGATTGACAAGATGGGGTGCACTCTATAAAATGACTTTTATAATCTTTTGTTTTTTTAAATTAAAATGAGGGACCACTTCATGAAGGTTGCAGTAGAGGATATTTCTTCCGTTAAAAAATCCCTGCGAATTGAAGTCCCCCAAGAGGTCGTTAAAAAAGAATTTGAAAGTGCCTATTCTGATTTAAAAAAACGGACAAAGCTTCCCGGGTTCCGCCAAGGGAAAGTTCCTATTGATTTATTAGAGAAGCGTTTCTCTCATGAAGTGGAACACGATGTGGTTAAACGCCTCGTCCCTGATTATTACCAGCGGGCATTAAAAGAGAAGGGGATTATACCCGTGGTCCTTCCTACCATCGAAAAGGTTGATGTGAAACCGGATGCCCCTCTCTCGTTTACGGCCACTGTTGAGACCAAACCGGATATTAAGCTCTCTCAATATGAAGGCCTTCCCTTAACCCGAAAAAAGATCGATATTCAAGATCAAGCGGTGGAGGACGGTCTGAAGGCCCTTCAGGATTCTCATGGCCAACTGGTATCCTGTGACCCATCCCATGAAGTTCAAACCGACGAATTTGTTTTAATTGATTTTGAAGGTCAGGTGGATGGCAAACCCTTTGAGGGGGGACAGGACAAAGGTTTATTGGTTCAAGTGGGCTCTCATAAACTCATTTCGGGTTTTGAGGAGAAGCTAGTTGGTCGGAGAAAGGGTGATGAACTCCAATTCACCATTCCTTTTCCCCCCGATTATCATCGCCAGGAGCTTTCGGGGAAAGAAGCCGAGTTTCATGTGGTGGTTCGGGAGATCAAGGTAAAAAATCTCCCCGATTTGGATGATGAGTTTGCCAAGGATGTGGGTGAATATGCCACATTGGAGGAACTGAAAAAAGCCCTAAGAAAGGGAATTGAGGAAAGAGCTAAGCAGGATATGGAGTCTGATCTTCGTAATCAAGCCATCCAACAATTAATTGAAAAACACCCCATGGAGAGTCCACCTTCCTTAATTGAGCATGAGCTATCCTCCATGCTTTATCGGCTGCAACAGCAGTTTAAGCAACAGGGTCAACCATTTGACCCATCCGACCCCCAATGGGCCCCTGTCCGTGAAAAATATTTGACTTTGGCACGGGAACGAATACAAGGAAGATTGATTTTACAAGAAATTGCTCATCTAGAAAAAATGGAAATTAGCAACCAGGAAATCGAGGGCGAGTTAACCAAGATGGCCCAAGAAACCAAACACGAAATTGGGGACATTCGCCGGTATATTCGTTCAAATGAAAATGCAAAGGAAGATTTGAGAACCCGGCTTCTGGAGGATAAGGCCCTTTCTTTTGTTCTTTCAAAAGCATCTTATTCTGAGAATCCACGATAGAATTGCAAAGGCGGTTTTTTATGAAAACCTCCAAAATATATTTTGCATTTAACCATCAACCCAAAAATAAAAACGGAGTATCAGTATGCTAATACCTATGGTCATTGAACAGACCAATCGAGGGGAAAGAGCCTATGACATATATTCTCGACTTCTCAAAGATAGAATCATATTTATTGGGACCCCTATCGATGATAATTTTGCCAATGTAATTATTGCACAATTGCTCTTTCTGGAGTCAGAGGATCCCGAAAAAGATATTAACCTATATATTAATAGTCCTGGGGGACTGGTCACCTCCGGGTTGGCCATTTATGATACGATGCAGTATATCAAACCGGCGGCCTCTACGATTTGTATTGGACAAGCCTCCAGTATGGGTGCACTCCTCCTTGCCGCGGGGGCGAAGGGAAAACGGTTTGCACTGCCCAATTCAAGGATCATGATTCATCAGCCCATGGGGGGATTTCAGGGACAAGCAACGGATGTTGATATTCATGCCCGTGAAATTCTGAAAATGAGGGAGCGATTAAATGAGATATTGGCCAAACATACCGGGCAGCCCTTAAATCAAATCCAACAGGATACAGAGCGGGATTATTTCCTGTCTGGGGCTCAAGCCAAGGAATATGGAATTGTAGATGAGATCATTAGTCGATCCCAGAGAGAGAAAACAAAGGAAAAGTAAGGTCTAGTCTTTCAATAAGGAGGGAAGGATGCCCAAGCAGGAAAAGGGTGATGTGTTATTGAGATGTTCATTTTGCGGAAAAAATCGCGATGAAGTCCGAAAACTCATTGCGGGTCCTACCGTTTACATTTGTGATGAATGCATTGATCTGTGTAATGACATAATCGCAGAGGAGTGGGAAGAGGAGAAGGCCGAAGTCTCTTCTAAGCTACCCAAACCCGCAGAGATTAAAAAAATCCTCGACCATTATGTCATTGGCCAGGATCGGGCAAAAAAGGTCCTCTCCGTGGCAGTCCATAATCATTATAAACGGATTTCGTCAAAAGCAGAGGCGGATGATATTGAACTACACAAAGGCAATATCTTGTTGATAGGCCCTTCTGGTACGGGAAAAACCCTTCTTGCCCAAACCCTTGCAAAAATTTTGGATGTCCCCTTTACCATAGCAGATGCCACCACCTTAACGGAGGCCGGTTATGTAGGAGAGGATGTTGAAAATATAATCTTAAAGTTGTTGCAATCCGCGGAATATGATGTGGATAAAGCGGAGCAGGGGATTGTTTATATTGATGAAGTGGATAAAATTAGCCGCAAAAATGAAAATCCTTCCATTACACGGGATGTCTCCGGCGAGGGAGTTCAACAAGCCCTTCTTAAACTGATTGAAGGAACCGTGGCCAGTGTTCCTCCTCAAGGGGGCCGAAAACATCCCCAACAAGAGTTTATTCAGGTAGATACCAGTCACATTCTTTTTATATGTGGTGGGGCTTTTATGGGGATAGAAAAGATAATCGAGCAGAGGGTGAATAAAAAAGTGATGGGTTTTGGGGCGGAAATCAAGGGAAAAGAGGACCCTAAGGTTGGAGATCTTCTTTCTTTTGTTCAACCAGAGGATCTTTTGAAATTTGGCCTGATTCCTGAATTCATTGGACGTCTACCCGTGGTGGCCACTTTGGAAAACTTAGATGAGGCGGCTTTAATTCGGATCCTTTCTGAACCCAAAAATGCATTGATCCGTCAATATGAAAAACTGTTCTCCTTTGAAAAAGTAAAACTCAGATTTACAGAAAGCTCTTTGGTGGCCATTGCGCGAAAAGCCCATGCCCAAAAAACAGGAGCCAGGGGCCTTCGGGCCATCCTGGAAGAGGTGATGTTGGATTTAATGTATGAAATTCCTTCTCAGAACAACGTCAAAGAGTGTGTGATTACCGAAGACTTTATCAACAACCTAGGAAGTCCTATTCTTTTATACGAGAACGAGAAAGGGATTAAATCCGCCTAAGGGGAGTAGCATTTAAGATGGGAGTGCCACCTGGGTATTAATGCGCTCCGAGATGTGTCGGTGTTGTGAGCACCCTACCGTTTGAATAGCCTGTTTTTTTGTCCATCCTTTTTCTTTTTTCAAAAAGCGGTCTTTTAAAAGGAGAATTCTTTTTAGGGAAGCTTCTAACCGGTGTTGGGGAATTTTTCCGGAATCCACTGCCCGGAAAACCGATTCCATTCCCTCGATTTGGCGTTTTGATTCGTGACAAATCAGTAATAGATCGACCCCCGCTAAAATGGCCTTGACCGATGCCTTTCCCATTTCCCAGTGATGGGAAATGGCCCCCATTTCCATATCATCTGAGACCACTACTCCCTCAAACCCCAAGGACTGCCGAAGCAGGGTATGTGTAATTTTTTTGGATAAGGTAGCAGGATATTTTGCATCAAGGGAGGGATAAAGGACGTGGGCGGTCATAACGGAACTCAACCCATTGGAGATGGCGTGAACAAAAGGTTTTAGGTCCACTTCCTGCAGACGTTCAATAGAATGGTTAACCGTGGGTAATTTCTCATGAGAATCCATGGAAGTGTCTCCATGTCCTGGAAAATGCTTTCCGCAAGCAATCATTCCATGATCTTGTAACCCCACAACGACCGCAAGACCAAGAGAACTGACACGGGTGGGACTATCTCCAAAAGAACGATCTCCAATCACGGGATTTAGGGGGTTCGTGTTGACATCCAGAACGGGGGCCATGTTCATGTTGATTCCTACGGCTTTTAACTCCTTGGCCATGACCTCTGCCATGGAATAGGTTAAGGAATAGGATTTCCGGCGGCCCAGCGCGAGGCTGTTGGGAAACTGTGTAAAGGGAGGAGGGAGGCGGCATACTCTCCCGCCTTCATGGTCCACCGCAATGAAGGGGGGATGACCTTTGGAAAGAGACTGAATTTCTTTGCAAAGGTCAAACAGTTGGGAAGGGTCTTGCACATTTCTTCGAAAAAGGATTACCCCCCCAATTTTATAATCTTTAATTAATTTTTTGGTTTCCTGGGGAAGATGCGTCCCGTCAAAACCGATCATAAACATTTGTCCTATTTTTTCTTGAGCATTCATTTTTTCCCCTCGGAAGCTTGAGTGAGGTAATCCACCAGCAAACGAACACCGACTCCGGTGGACCCTTTTGGACAATAGGGTTTTCCAGATTCAACCCAAGCAGTACCTGCAATATCCAGGTGTACCCATGGGGTATTCCCAACAAAATGTTGAAGAAAAAGCCCCGCCGTAATGGTTCCCGCGCCCTTTCCTCCAATATTCTTTAAATCCGCCATATCGCTTTTAATTTGTTCATCATATTCCTCCCAGAGGGGCAGTTCCCATACCCGCTCCCCTGTTTGTTCTCCTGCCTTTTTTAATTTCTCCAATAATTGGGGATGCCGACTCATTGCCCCGATGGCGTGTTCGCCTAAGGCGACCACACAGGCCCCTGTGAGGGTCGCAAGATCAATCATTGCCTGAGGCTTCAAATGGGACCCATAGGTTAACGCATCGGCCAAACACAGACGCCCTTCTGCATCGGTATTGAGGACTTCGATGGTTTTTCCTGAATAACTTTTTAGGATGTCACCCGGTTTTATGGCATGGCCGGAAGGCATATTTTCTGCTGCGGGAAGGATTCCCATGACATGAACTGGGAGCTTGAGTTGAGCAATGGCCCTCAGGGTTCCTAGTACCGCTGCTCCCCCGGACATGTCACCCTTCATCTGCTCCATTCCGGCACTGGGTTTCAATGAAATACCTCCCGTATCAAATGTGACGGATTTTCCCACTATAACGATAGGGGCTCTCTTTTGCTTTTCTTGATTATACTCCAATGTAATGAAGCGAGGTGGTTCCAAACTCCCTTTTGAAACCCCCAGAATCGCCCCCATTCCCATTTTTTCCATTTGTTTTTGGTTAAACACCTGGCAACGCAATCCATAGGTTTTCGCCATTAACCCCGCTTCATCGGCCAGGCGGGATGGGGTTACGACATTGGAGGGGTGATTTCCCAGATCCCGAGCAAAGTTGGTGGCTTCTGCAATGATTTTCCCCCGTTGAATCCCCGAACGAACCTTACTGGGCTGAAGGTCTTCTAAAATAGTTACCTGTTTCATTTTTTTTAAGCCGAATTTTTTTTCGGTATGATAGACGTTAAATTGGTATAAGCTAAGTATAATTCCTTCTGTCATGGCTTGGGCAATGGCCATCACATCATTTTCTCCCGTTGAGGCACCCAGGATTTTTGTGGAAAAATTTTGAACCCCCTGTTCTCGAAGAAACACAGAAACTTTTCCCATGACCTGACGCGTGAGTTCCAGATTCCATTTTGATTTCTTGCCCAGCCCGACCCAAAGGATTTTTCGAGGGCCCATTTTCCCCCTGTTATGAAAAAGGATTTTTTGAAAAACTTTTCCGGTAAATTCTCCATTTTGAAAAGCCCTCTTCAATAACCCTCCCATCAGTGAATCCACCTTCTTAGTTTCTCCCGCAAAGGGTTTGTCATCTTCAAAGTGCTCCAACAGTATGACATCGGTTTTTTCTTTCAACAGTGATCCTTCTTTAACTTTTATTTGCATCTTTTTGGCCTCTTTTTTTGATGGATGTGAGTGGATCGGTTTTTATCACTGGAAAAACATTTCTTAAAAAATTTAAAAAAGGGATTTGCGCCCAAAAGTTAAAATTCCTGTATTTCTTCTACCGCCCTTGTTAACACAAAAATTTTAGTGTTATTGCTTTCAGGGTCTGCAGGAAAAAGAAAAAAACCAAATCGGGCGGGGTCTGGATCAGGTTGGTTTTTCCCCAGGATCCAAGGAAGATTATCGGTTACAAATCCACACGCAATTTCCCGGTCTTTAAATTTAATCATTACCTTTTTCCCTTTGGATGAGGTCAATCCAAACCTTCTTTTTTCCCTGTAGGTTTTGTTCCCCTCGTGACTTTTGACATAATAAATGGCTTTCAATTCCTTTAATGGAATTTTTAAAATTTCGGTTGGATTCTTTTCCTCCCTGGAAAAAGAGGCCTCTGCGTTGGGCAATTGAAAGGGTTGAATATATCCCTTTAGGATTTTATTATCCTGGTAATGGACCACCACCTTTTCAAGTTTTTCACTTTTCATAAAATCTAGACTCCTCTTTTATCTGGATGCCATATGTATTTGTGAAGTTGTACTTGAAGCCGGACAGGGGAAGGTCTCTCTAGTATCCACTGGGCCAAATCTTGGGGGTCTAATTTTCCAAAAACAGGTGAAAAAAGGACGGTACATTTTGCAGACAACGAATGGTTGAAAATGACTGAAGAGGCCCAATGAAAATCCCTTCGATCGGCGAGGACGAATTTGACTTCATCGCTTTTTTTTAAATGAGTAAGGTTTTCCCATCGAATGCTTTCGCTCATTCCGCTCCCGGGGCATTTCAAATCTAAAATTATCTTGGCCCTTTTATCCATGGACTCAATCGGATGAGCTCCGTTGGTTTCAACTAAAACTTCAAAACCGCTGTCCAGAAGCCGTGTGGTTAAGGGGTAGATCTCTTCTTGCAGCAAGGGTTCTCCCCCTGTAATTTCAACCAAAGAACTTCCCAAGTGTTCCACCTGTTGCATTACTTGGTCAATGGTCATCTCCCGGCCTTCGTAAAAAGCATAAGCGGTATCGCACCATGAACAACGAAGATCACAACCCGTTGTTCGAACAAAAATACACGGGCGTCCCATGTGGGTGGATTCCCCCTGTATGCTCCTATAAATTTCATTGATTTTCATTCAGGAAACACCAATGTTCAAAAACCTTTAAAAGATAGGATTTTATCTGAAACCTTGAAATTATGTCAACGCGTGATCAAAAAATGGAAAAAATAGGGGTCTTGGGTAAACGCAGATAATGGTGAGGCCGAATGTTAATCCGGTAAAAAATATGTGTTTCCCCGCCCAATTTTTTAAAATGGTAAAATGAAAAATACAGGCTTTGGGGATAAAAAGGAAAGGTGGTTCATTTGGATATAGTCCCTTTTCAGTTGACAATTTCCCGGTGTCTTTTATAAGATGCCTCCGTGCCGAAGTGGTGGAACTGGTAGACACGCACGTTTGAGGGGCGTGTGGGGAAACCCATGGGGGTTCAAATCCCCCCTTCGGCACCAACATAAATTCCTTTTCTTCTTTGTTAGATTTTTGCAGGCCTTTTACACTTTTACTTCAAAGGGTTTTTGAAGGGGGCGCCCCCCCTTCGGTACCAACTTTTTTCATTAAGCCTTCCTATTCGATTCCTATTTCTTTTGACAATTTTTGTTACTCTCAAGCATTTTTTAGTCAAATTTTTTTTAACCTTCCTACCTTTATTTTTGTAACTAATTGAATTTTATGAAAATTTTATTAACCTAACCTTGAAGCGGGAAGGTAAGGTTTTTGCAAGATTAACTAACCGAAAGGTTTTTCCTATGAAAAAAGAAAAATTTTTAAATCTGGGTTTATGGGTTTCAATGGGGCTTTTTTGTGCCGGAATTATTATCGGATAGCCCCGTTTTCCATTTTTCTAGCCAAGCGTTGTCCAATCCGCTCCCTAACCCATCCCGTTTCTATTTGCCGTCCTTTTGATTTTTAAAAGCCACCTTAAAGAAAGGATTGTGGATCAACATCCACAAAAAATTCCACCCCTTGAGCAGGGGGTTTGAGTTGGGCTTCATTCAGTATTTTTTTCAAAAATTGTTGTAAATCTCCTGCCCTCTTTGCCTTGATTAATAGCTGGAATCGATATTTTCCTCGAATTTTGCCAATGGGAGCGGGGACCGGGCCCAAAATTTCAATTCCATGTTTTGGGAGCACTGGATAAGCGTTTTGAATGTTGATGGCAATTTGTTTAACGGTGACGGACCCATTGTAGGCCCCCTCCTCTCGATTTCCTTGAAAAACCAGTAAAGCAAGACGGCAATAGGGGGGAAATAGGGCCACCTTCCTGTTTCCAAGTTCCTGTTGGTAAAAGGGTTCGATCTGGTGATTTGCGGCAAAGAGAAGGGTGGTTTCCTTAGGATTAAAGGTTTGAATAATGACTTCTCCAGGCTGGGACCCACGCCCGCAACGGCCGGCCACTTGGGTGACCACCTGAAACAAACGTTCGGAGGCTCTAAAATCAGGAAGAGTGAGTCCTACATCCGCTAATACGATTCCCACCAGTGTGATCCCAGGAAGGTCATGGCCTTTGGCGATCATCTGTGTCCCAATAAGAATGTCGCACCGCCTATCAGCCATTTGTTTCAAAATGTCACCATGGGCATTTTTTCTCCGGGTCGTGTCCCGGTCCATTCGGACCGTTTTGGCTTTGGGAAAATTGAGACGAACCTCTTCTTCTAACTTTTCCGTTCCTCCGCGAACTCCTCCCCAACGAATTCCATGACACTCGGGACAACCCTCCGGTGGCTGGGTTTCGAAATCACAATAATGGCAGAGCACCGTTCCTTTTTTATATAGAGTTAATCCCACACTGCAGTTGGGACAGCGGAGGGTATGGCCGCAATCTCTGCAAAGAAGGCCGGGCCGAAAACCTCTCCGGTTGAGAAAAAGAAGAATTTGTTCCCCAGCTTCCAAGCGGTCATTGATTGCTTTTAAGAGAGGGGGAGACAGAAGTGCATCGTCTTGGGAGTGATCCCGGAGGTCAATGATTTGAAATTTCGGGAGGGGGCGATGATCAACTCTATGAGTTAAATAAAGATGTCCATATTTCCCCAGTTGACTATTTTGGTAGGTTTCCAATGAAGGGGTGGCCGAACCCAAGATGACCACGGACCCGGTTTTTTTTGCCCGCATCAAGGCAACATCGCGAGCATGATAGCGAAGGCCTTCACCCTGTTTATAGGAAGCGTCTTGCTCTTCATCAATAACGATTAAACCTAGTGGAGAAAAGGGGGCAAAGACCGCCGAACGAACCCCAAGGGCCACCCGAAACTCCCCTGTTTGGATTCCACTCCAGGCGTGGCGACGCTCCCGGGGTGAGAGGCCACTGTGAAAAATAGCCACCGGTTCCCCTAACCTGGACCGCAACCGTTCAATCAATTGGGTGGTCAGTGCAATCTCTGGAACCAAAAAAAGAGCTTTTTTGCCTTGCTGAAGGGTGGCCTGGATGGCATGGATGTAAACCTCGGTTTTTCCGCTTCCGGTAATTCCTTCTAAAAGAAAGGGGTTGAAGCCTCCTTTAAGAATGGCTTTCTTAATTTCATCAATTGCCTTTTGCTGCTCTTGAGAGGGAACCGGGATATCTTGGACTGGTTTTGTTGGGGAAGGGTTTTCTCCCAAATCGGGATTTAGGGAAGCGCTCTTCTTTTGGGTCAGCAGTGGGGAGACTGTTTTTGCGGGAAATAGTGATCCCGTGGGTTTTACGGGTTTGACAAGGCCTTTTCGAACCAAAGCGTTTAAAGTAGATCTGGAAAATCCTGAGGACAACATATCATCCACAGAGAAAGGATTTTGGAGTTCAAGGAGAAAATGAAGAAGTTCGGTCTGACGATCCGTCTTTTTTCTAGGGGGGAAGAGGGAGTTAATTTGGTTTTCGTGATTCAAAATTAATTCAAACCACCGATCTTGTACAGTCCCAGCCTGAGCCAAGGAAGGGAGGGCTGTTTTTAAAACCTGGCCTAAAGGGGCACAATAATAGGAGGAGACCCATAAAAAAAGCGCTAAAAGCTCTTCATTAAAAAAAGGGACGTCACCAAGAATGGATTGAATCTCTTTGAGGTCCTTGATAGGGGAATCTTTGGGAAAACCCACCACAAAACCCGTTACCTCCTTGCGCCCAAAGGGCACCCGAACGCCCACCCCTTTTTTTATTTGTCCCGTTAATTGTGGCGGAACGGTATAATGAAACGGCCTTGAGATACGGAGGGGGATAGCCACCTCGACAAGAGTTACAGGGGGGGGGTGGGTCATTTTTTTCTGAACGTAAAATTTTGAAATTTATACAACATTGGGATTTGAATTTACCTTTTACCAATCATAAAAAGCTTATGTTACAATACCTTTTTTAATCTTGGAAATCTATCCATAAATTCCTAATCATTTGGAAGGTGACCGAGTAAATGGGGCTCTCTGGCGGTAGAAAACCCATACAAAGCAACCCGCTTCAATATTCAAAAAATATAAAAAAACCTTATCCATTTTTAAGTTCAATAGAAAATAAAATGAAACCATCCAACCTCCCCAGTCCTTCCGAAAATAAATTTCGTTTTTTGGGTTTTTCCTTTTCTGCGCACGGTTTTTATGTTTGGAGTTTGGTTTTATTAGCCCTTATTTTTTTCTGGCGTGTGTTATTAAACCCTCGTCAGATGCTGTTTGGAATCGACACGGTTTTGAATTTCAGCTTTGATAAATTTTTCGCCTCTGAATTTTTGAAAAAGACGGGGGAACTTCCTCTTTGGGATCCATTCTCCTTTGGGGGAAGGCCTTTTTTGGGGCACGGGCAGGATACCCTTTTCTACCCTTTTCAGTTTTTGTTTTATCTTTTTCCGACAGATTTTGTTTTTGGGTTTTCGTTTCTTTTCACTTCTTTAGTGGCAGGAATTGGGCTTTATTTTTTAATGGGGGCTTGGGGCCTCTCTCCCTTCTCCTCTTTTGTCTCTGCCTTAACGTTAATGTTTAGCCTCCGGTTTGTAGCCAGTGTTTTCTCGGGACACCTTCCCCATTTGACCCAAGCCGCCTGGGCTCCATTTGCCTTTCTATTCCTTGAATTAACCATTCAACGGAAAAGTGTTGGGTATTCGTTTCTAACCGGGCTGGTCCTGGGGTTTTCGTTTCTTGCGGGCCATGTTCAAATGATTTTTTATCTTTCCTTTTTTCTGGTCCTTTACCTTTTTTTCAGGGTATTTCAGATTCTATACCAGGGATTAAGAATCCAGGCCATTCAAGTGGTATCCCTTTTTTTTCTATCGGGGTTAACCGCCCTTGCCCTGTCAGCGGTTCAACTTTTTCCCATGATAGAGGGGATTCCTTATTGGTTACGCTCAGAGGGTTTGCATTTTAAACGCTCCGGAATTCACATGGTCCCCGAGCATCTGATCCGCCTGCTGTTTCCATACAATTTGGGGACTCCCCTCGATTATCAAGGAGACCTCAACATGCTCCTTGAGACGACTCTTTATGTGGGGGTATTACCACTCATTTTATCCATTTTCTCCATTTGCGTTTATAGAAGAAATCCCAATGTGCTGTTTTGGGCTGGTGTTTCCATTTTTTCCCTCCTTTTTGCCATGGGCCGGTACACCCCCCTTTATCCTTTGTTTCATAATTATTTTCCGGGGTTCGGTCTTTTTAAAACTCCCCCGAGAATGTTTTGGTTTTTTGCCCTTGCCCTTTCGATATTGGCGGGGTACGGGGCCCAGTCTCTTTTAGAACCAAAGGATGAAAAAGTAAGGGGCATTCAAAAAAAGTTTTTATTTGCCCTTGCTATGATCAGCGGGTTGGGGTTTTTCTTGTTTGTTTATTTAAAAATCAATATTCCCAGTATGTTTTTATTTTATCTTTTGGTTCTGGTTTCTATTTTGTTGTTACTAAAAAAAATAAAACCCAAGATGTTTCCCCTCTGGTTCCAAACCATGGGAAAACCCGTTTTGGTTGCGGTCATTTTATTTGACCTGTGGTTCCATGGAATGCCATTAATTAAAACCGTGGACCCTGCGCGATATTTTAAAAAGACCCACTCAGTCACCTTTCTTGAACAAATGGAAGGAAAATTTCGGGTTCTCGATCAAGCCGGGGACCTTTTCAAGCATATTGGAGGAAGGTCACACATTGAGAATTTGGGGGGGTATTCATCAGCCATCTTAAATCATTATGCGAGGTTCTACGGCCTCATTTGGGAAGCGCCTGACTTCAAACCTTCTATTGCAGATATGCCGCTTTATCCTCTAGAAGCCATTAAAAATAGACACCTTTTAGACCTCTTAAATGCGCGATTTATTATCACTGGCAATGAGATTAGCCTTTCTGGTTTCCTGTTGGTTCATCATTCTGTCTATCCCCCTAAAGAGAGGTCGAAGGAAAAGGAGGTTTTCATCTATGAAAATCTAAAAGCCTTTCCCCGTGCTTTTATGGTCCCCAATGCCATAGTGGTGTCCGGGGAGGATCAAATATTGAATGCCCTGAGGCAGTTGAACCCGAAGGAAACAGTCATTTTGGAGATTCCATTTGAGGAGTTAAGGCATTCCGGAAAGTTCCAAGAGGTTACCATTACCTCCCACCAACCGAACCGCATTCATCTTAAAGTTCAATTGGATCACCCGGGATTTTTGGTCTTATCAGAGATCTTTTTCCCCGGGTGGAAGGCTTTTGATAATGGGGTAGAGAAAAAAGTGTTAAAGGCTAATTATGCTTTAAGAAGCATTTTCCTTGAGAAGGGGGAACACCGGATTGAATTTATCTATGACCCTTTCAGCTTTAGAATTGGGGGATCTATATCTACCCTCACCCTATTGTTATTAGTAGGCTATGGGATATTCACCTGGAAGAGAAGAAAAGATTTGAAAAAACAGAAAATTCTTTTTGGTTGAGGCATCAAGATGAAAAATCCTTTTATATTTACAATAGTTCGCAGTTTGGTTTAGAATGGATTTTTTATTTAATTTCTTTGAGGTCACAAGAGAAAAATGGCACATCCCATCAAAAATTTTCATCAAACCCTTGGGATAATTGTTTTGGGGGTTTTCTTCTTCACCATGGGGTGTAATCCAAAGGAAGAAAAACAAAAAGGGGTAGCCGAGGCACCGTCCCCTCCTTCCCAAACTCCATCCCTGCCATCTGATCATCCTCCTTTAACCCAGGGAATGGAGCCGATGGTTCCTCCCCTTCAAGGGAATAGTCCCACCGTGGTTCCAAAAGAGGTCCAAGGAAAATGGAAAGCGGTCCGACTGATGGTGGATGATAAGGTTAAAAATAAGAGTAAAGAATTCGTTGTTAATTTAAATAAGCGATTGGTAGTTCCCGATTCAAAACTCACCGTTCAGGTAGGGGATTTTTTGCCGGATTTAAAAATACAGGAATCCACCTTTACCTCTGCATCAAACGATTTGAGTAACCCCGCTGTACATGTCAACATCTTTGAAGATGGAAAACCTATTTTTGATGGATGGCTTTTTTCTATGTTTCCTACGATTCACCCTTTTCAGCATGACCAATACCGGATTTTATTAAAAGGGGCCATTCCGACCGAAACCGACACGCGCCCATAGCTCAGCTGGATAGAGCGGCAGACTACGAATCTGTAGGCCGGGGGTTCAAATCCCTCTGGGCGCACCAGCGCTAAAATAAAATCAATTGAACCCCCTTCTGGGTTAGCAGTCGAGGATGTCGACCCCATAGGGGGTAGGACAAAGAAAAAAGAGTGAGGCATAAAACAAGAAATGGATTATCTGCCATTGGTTTGAATCGGTATTTTGTGGAGTACTTAGATATTCTGATCGATTTTAGCAGTAGCAGGAGAGGCTTCCTTTAACACTTGCGGTTTTCCAAAGAGATATCCCTGTACCATATAAACGCCCATGGCCCTAATCACTGCAAGTTCCTCCTTTGTTTCAATCCCCTCCGCAATAATTCCATCCGTTGAGGTTTTCCTCAAAGCGTGGATTAAGTCCTTCAAGACCGCTTTGAACTTAACGGATGATACGGCTTGCAACACTGTGGCGCGGTCCAGTTTAATGTAATCCGGTACCAACCGGGCGATAAAAGGCAGGGAAATAAAGCCGGCACCAAAATCATCCATGGCGAATTTATACCCCTCGTTTCTCCATTTTTGGGCTACTTTCAGATGATCCTCCACGTCATCCAATGCCTCACTTTCCGAAATCTCCAAAACCACTTCCATCTCGGTGGGCTTGGGCGGAACGTCAAGGACCTTTAATACATTAAAGTCCACATTGAGAAACAGTCTCTCCAGTCCAGCTTCTTGGGCGGCCTTCATCTGCAAACGAAAGCAAAGGCATTTTAACTCATGGAGTTGACCAATGGCATGATACCTTCTGAAAAGGGTCAAGATGCTGTACTTCCCTTGAGGGTCTCGGCTTAAAGCTTCATAGCCCATGACCTTGTCTAAGCGTACTTCGACTACGGGTTGAAACACCACTTGAATGGTTTGATCATCTAGCCTATATTCTTCTTCCCCGATGTGAATCTTGTCTCCTCCTTTTTTTGCGATGTATAATGCTCGGTCAGCGAGACGAACCAACTCCTCGGGATCGTTTCCATGTTCCGGGTACAGGGCTGCTCCAATGCTCATGCCCACTTCCGAATGGTCTTTTTCCCGGAGTTGGGAAACACGCTTTTGAATGCGCTCCGCAACCACGAGCAATCCATCGCGGCTACCATCCGGCAAGACCACTATGAATTCATCTCCCCCCAATCGAAAGGCTAAATCCGCTCCGCGAATGGAATTTGAAATAATGTTGGCGATGGCGGTTAACACCTCGTCCCCTCTATGATGACCATGGGTTTCGTTTATCGACTTAAAACGGTCCAGATCACAGATCATAACCGCCATCATTTTTCCATTGCGTTTTGCCCGGGAAATTTCCTCGGCGATGCGGGTGTTGTAAAACCGACGATTATACAGTCCGGTAAGAGGATCACGGATGGCCTGTTCCTCTAAGGCTTTTTCAACTTGCTTCCGTTCCGAGATTTCTGCCATCAATTTTTCGGTTGTTTTAAAGATTTCCGCGGTACGTTCCGCCACACGAGCCTCTAATTTCCCTTTAGCCTGCTCCCATGCTTCAAGGGCCTGCTTTCGCTCTGTGATATTTGATATGAGTACGGTGAATAAGGGCTTTTCTTGAAGCACCATTGAGCTGACCTTCAGATCCATGGGGAATAAGGTTTTATCTTTGCGCTTTCCGAGAATTTCATCACCGTTTTTGATTGAATTTCGAAGATCAGAAGACAGAAAGTGCCCCAGTTCACCTTCGCCCCTTTTTGACTTGTCCAGGGGTAGGATCAGATGACCGATATCTTTTCCAAGCGCTTCTTTTTGATGGTAGCCAAACAGTTTTTCAGAGGCCTGATTAAAACTCTCGATCATTCCTGTGGAGTCGAAGGTGATGATCCCCTCAGCAGCGGTATTCAAGATGGTTTCCAACCGTTGTTGGCGGGAACGTACTTGATCCCGCATATGGGAAAAGGATTCCAACAGCTTCCCAATTTCATCACGGGATTGTACGTGTATCGGGGTATCCATCTCCCCTTCGGCAATTCGGCCCGTGATCTCAACAGCCATACCCAAAGGGCCTGTAAAGGCCGAAACCAGCTTGGCGGTCAGCAGGGTCAAAGCCATTATGAAAAGACTTGAAAAAACGACAGCAACCATCACCATGGAATTCCACTGTGCGGTATTTTTTTGGTAGATATTCTTAACGTTGCCTTGTTGTATAGGAAGCAGTTGTGAAATGGGTTTTAGCAACCCCTGATGGATTACATAAGGCCACTCATCCTCCAATAGAAAAAAAGCCCCTTCCTGCTCATACAGGGAATAAATCCCATCCAATCGGTCAAATAGGCTCTCCGCTTTAAAAAGATTTTCATCAATAGCGGCAATGAGGGTTTTTTCATTTTCTCCAATTTGAAGTTTCCGGTTGGTGTTTTTATTTTTAAATAAATCCCAAGCCTGTTTAATTTCTTTTCTCGCTTCCTTCAGCTGATTTCTATTTCCCACTGCAGGCAATTGATTGATCACATGCTCCGCCAGTCTAAACCTAATTTCCTTAATTTGCCGGTCCATCTCAAGCAAGGCAAAGGTGGGAACGACATGAGCTTCATAAACCGTCTCTAAGGAATAGGATGCCCGCAACATGTTGAATAAATTCAGGCCTAGAAGGAATAACATGGCAAAAACCATTAACATGGCCCCAATATATAAACGTTTTTTAATACTCAAGTCTTTCATTTGGATAAGAAGTGTCCAGAACTATTCCACAGGAAGGTTTTTCTTCTTCCACTGGGGAATTCCGCCTCGAAGCCAATAGACGTTGGTGTATCCAGCCTCTACGGCGGCTTTGCTTGCTTTATAGCTTTTCCAGCATTTTCCGGCATTGCAGTAAAAAATAATGGGTGTTGTTTTATGAGGTAGCTTAGAAAGATCAAACCGGTCTAAATTTGGATCATAGTTGGTTCGTTTTTTGCTTTTTTCTTTATAGGGAATGGAAACTGCACCCTTGATATGTTCTTCCACATATTCATGAGATACCCACACATCAAAGATTGATACTCCTTTTTGCATCAAATTCCATGCCTCCTCTGCGGTGACAAGGGTAACCTTCTCAAGAAGCGGGGGGGTATCCTGAGGGGGTTCACCATAAAGGCTTGAAGCGAAAAACATACTCAAAATAATTGAATTAACGAGTCTTCCCAAAACCTTGGCATATATCATTTTATATCCAATTTAATACAAAAATAATCTAATGGTTAATTTATAATTTTTAAGTATACCTCTCAAATTTAAGCCGTCAACAAGGGTTCTAATATAGGCTATAGTGGTCTTAAAGGCTTAAAAAGGAATCTTTTCAAAGAGTAGTGTTTTTATTGATTCCTTTTTATTTGGGTATACCTTGAGGAAAAAGGTCGTAGTTAACCCATGGAATCGGTTTTAAGAATCTCTTGGGAGAGGGGAATAAAAATGGCGTATTAGGCCAATATTTAATAAGTAATTTTATGTACAAAAATTTAAATTTTTTAAAAAAAACCCAATATCTTGTATCTGATTTTTATCATGCAACAAGTCAGTGTGGAAAAAAAGGTGGATAACTCCGTTTCATGTAGGTTCGATTGGGAAATTAAAAGTGAGAATTTAATAACATATTGTTTTTAATGATAAATAAACGCCTAAAATTTAGGCAATCTGGTCTTTCCCCTCGATCAAATGTCAGTTTTATTCAATTTTTTTGAAGTTTTCAACAGTCTTTTCCACAAATTTTGTGGACAATAAGAAGGGAGAGGATTTAAATAGACCCTTTTTTTTAAAAAATTTAAAAAGAATCTTAAATCTTGATCCACAACATTTGGAATTTTTATTTTTTTAGGATTTCAATATTCATTCCTTGTAAAAAATTATTTAGTTTTTTTACCTTCTTAACGGTGTTCATTTTAAATTTGACTTTTTTCCAAAATCGTATTGAAATGAAAAAATGCTTAAGAAAACACCAAGGACATTTAAGCGGATCAGCTACATTGCCCTGGCATCCCTTAAAACACCCACACAAAGTACACCGATAGAAGCCTACATTATTAATTTCAGCTATGGCGGGGTGGCTATTTATACAAAGGAAGATTTTGAGGGACAGGTAGAAATTACATTGTATTTAGAGGGTAATGGAGGTAAAACAGTTGCGGAGACTTTATGGGGCAATGTGGCCTGGAAAAGGAACGTGGGTTCTATGACAGCCTGGGGTATTGAGTTTGGAAACCTGAACCCTCAAGACCACAGTGTTACCATGGCTCTGATGGAAGAGTTGTTAAAGTGAGAGAGGTTTTTCTTCCCTTTCCAGAAATTTCCGCTCGAACGTCTTATTAGAAAGCCAATTCATTTTTCTTTCCTATAGGAGGTTAAAGAATTCCGTAACCGACTTCGTCCTCTGGATAGACCAGACATTACTGAACCGATTGGACAATCCAACATCAGCGCAATTTCTCTACACCCATACCCATTAAGGTCTTTAAGAATGATCAAAGTGCGAAAACGGCCGGGCAAAGTTTGGATTGCTGTCTGGATATCATGCCTCAAGATCATTGCCTCTGGGGTTTGAGGTGTTGTGCTCCAATGTAAGGTGGAATGGAATAGGGCTTCCCGGATTTTTTTGCGGTATTGGCTAATATAAATATTTTTCATCAGGGTAAAAAGCCATGCTTTTAATTGTGTTTCCGGTTCAAACCTATCAAAAAATACGAACGCCCTCAAAAGGGTATCCTGAACTAAATCTTTGGATTCAGTCCAATTGCCTGCTAAAGTTTGGGCAAAGGCTTTTAAATCATTTTGATAAATAATGACCTGAGCTTCAAATTTCACCCTACGGTTTTCATCTTTCACAAAAAGCTCCTGTGTTTCATTTGTCTAAGATATGGTTAATAAACAGTTTATAGGTGGATTCTATTCCATTGAAATACACCAGGTTGGATAAATTAAGGGGTTGTTTAGTTTTAACTAAATAATTCAATACGTTATAAAATATTGAGGTACTGTCCCATTAAGAAGGATCCTTGGATAAAATTGTTGAAATTCTTAGATGATGGGTGGATAACACGATGATTGGGGAGAAAATATTACTGAAAGGTCCCTGATTGACAAAGATTTGGGGGTAGGTGTAACTTTAACATTATCTATGGAGAGGTTAATACCTATTTGGGAAAAGTACTGTGAGGCCCCCTGGCCGGGTGGAACAGGGCCTCATGAGGGCGAGCTGATGACCTTAGATTCGGTGATTACAGGGTGCGTTCGAGATTTTTTAGCCGACACAAAATTGCATTCCCATCGTATTGAAATCCTAAAAAATTGCGTGAGTGAATTAGATACCCTTCTTCCGGAATTGGAAGGGGAGGGAAGGGATTATTTCAACCGATTGCAGGAATTGGGCGAGATGCTTTTAAAAGGGAATTGAGTATCATCGTTTGACGAACATTTTACAGCTATTATGCTGAGGAGGGTGGAATGAAAAAAGAGGAAAAACCGTCTGAGCCAGAGCATTGGGATATGAAAAAGAAGGCGAAAGAGCTGCTTCAAACAGGAAAAAGGAAACTGGATGATCTCGATTCCGTTTGGGGGAAAACCAAAAAAGAACTACAGGCGGCTATGAAAGTGATTGAAAAAGGGACTGAGAAAGCCGCAGAGAAAACCATTTCTCTGGGTAAACAGGCGGGGTTTCAGTCCCAGGTATATTTGAACCAGATGAAACTACAGAAATCTTTTGCTGAATTGGGGGGAAGGGTCTATTTTTTGATGCGGCGTCATTCTAAATCTTTGGACCTAGAGGATAAAAAGGCATTAGGAATGATTAAAAAAATAACCGAAATGGATAAAAATATTCAAGAGCTCAAAGAAAATGTCAAATCCTCACGAAAATAGGAAAAAAGGTTTTTTAGACTTTTTGAAAAGCGTTATTTAAGTCGTGAATTAAATCGTGAATGTCTTCTATTCCTACCGAAACTCTGATGAGGGAATCGGAAATCCCTAGTTTTCTTTTTTCTTCCCTGGGAAGAGCGGAATGGGTCATTTTTCCCGGGTGTTCGATGAGAGATTCAACCCCTCCCAAACTTTCACCCAAAGAAAAAATTTTTAAATTTTCGAGAAATTTTTTAGCTTTTTGAAAGTTTCCTTTTAGCTCAAAGGAAAGCATTCCCCCGAAACCCGACATTTGCTTTTGGGCCAAAGCATACTGGGGGTGAATGGGTAATCCTGGATAATGGACCGTTTTTACTTTTGAATGGGTTTGCAGGAAACCTGCAATTTGAAGTGCGTTATCTTCGTGTTTTTTCATGCGGACCGCTAAGGTCTTTATTCCCCTGAGGACCAAAAAACTGTCAAAAGGGGAGAGGATGCCTCCCGTTGCGG
This sequence comes from Nitrospiria bacterium, assembly GCA_036397255.1. Classification (NCBI taxonomy): domain Bacteria; kingdom Pseudomonadati; phylum Nitrospirota; class Nitrospiria; species Nitrospiria bacterium. The sequence continues at coordinate 5,019 of DASWJH010000078.1, read as the reverse complement.
TTTGAATATATTTTAATTGGGCATGGAGGGTTGGATGGGAGCTCATAATGGCGCCTCCCACTGAATCGCTGTGTCCATTCAGGTATTTGGTTGTGCTATGGACCACTATATCAGCTCCCATCTTCAAGGGTTGCTGAAAATAAGGAGACATGAAGGTGTTGTCGACTACGAGCCTGAGGTTGTTCCTTTTGGCGGTTTTGGAAATGGATTGAATGTCACAGAGTTTTAGTAAAGGGTTGGTGGGGGTTTCTATCCAGATTAATTTAGTATTCTTTTTAATTGCCTTTGCCAGGGCTTCCATTTTTCTAAGATCAATATAGCTGAAAGAAATGTTGAAGTGGGTTGCCAGGAGTTTATTAAATAACCGTTTGGTTCCCCCATAAAGGTCATCAAAGGCAATAACATGGTCCCCAGATTTTAATAAGGAGAGTGCCACAATGGTTTCAGCCGCCATTCCTGATGCACAGGCTAAACCGAATTTCGCATTCTCGAGACTGGCTAATTTTTTTTCAAGAGCCTCCCGTGTAGGATTCCGTGCCCTGGAATATTCATAACCCCCCGTGGGCTTTTCAACCTCTTTTCGTGCGTAGGTCGATGAAAGATGAATGGGGGCAACCACATCGCCGAACCCCCCCGGTTTAAGATTCGGTTCTTCCCCGATATGAATGGCTTTTGTTTCAAATCGCATGGTTTGAATCCTTTTTTCTAGTTCAATGGTTTTGAGGAGGATGGGGAACTTGATTGAGAGGGGCTTCCACTCAATGGTGTTTAAGCGTACCGTCCTTTGGAGGAGATGTCAATCGAGGAAAATATTTGAATGGTCCTTTTTTTAAAGGAAAACCGGTACAGGGTAGAGGGTTTTTCTCATAGAAAAAGGCCTTGGGTTGACATTTTGTTTGGCTTCATTGTAACGTTAAAACCTTTAAAAGCGCCCCCCAGCCAGGAGAAGGAACCATCATTATTTTTTTACCTTGAGGTGTTGTCTAATGGATTTTAAAGAGACCCGTAAAGAAGTTCAAAGATCTTTTTTAAGTGCACGTTCCTATACGGATGGTTTTTTTTCTTTAATCTGCCCGGACTCTTTTTATGAACGACCCGTTCCAGAACGTCATCGTTTTATTTTTTATTTGGGACATTTGGAAGCCTTTGATTGGAATATGGTCTGTTATGAAGATCTTGGTTTAAAATCCTCACAGCCGGAATTAGATGAACTCTTTGCCTTTGGGATTGATCCTCCTCCGGGTCAGCTTCCTCAAGATCGGTCATCGGAATGGCCATCTGTTCCTGAGGTCCGCCAATACAATAAAGAGGTTCGCCGGATTATTGATGAGAATATTAAAGATATCTCAGAGGTGAAACTACAGGTAGCCCTTGAGCACCGGTTGATGCATTTTGAAACCTTAACCTATATTCTCCATCATTTGTCCAATGACCAAAAAACCCTGTCCTATTTACCTAAAAAGTTGGAGGGGTTTTCCGCCAATCATTCTATGATCCACATCCCTGGTGGGTTTGCCACCTTAGGAAAAAACCCAGGAAATGGCTTCGGGTGGGATAATGAATTTGGTGAGCACCAAGTCATGGTTCCCCCCTTTGCAATAGAAAAGTATAAAGTGACCAATGGCCAGTTCTTGGAGTTTGTCAAGGAAGGAGTAAACCCTCCTCTTTTTTGGGTTGATCGCAAAGGAAAGTGGTTTTGCCGTACCGTGTTTGGGGAGGTTCCCCTTCCCTTAGACTGGCCGGTTTATGTTACCCATCAGGAAGCAACCGCCTATGCACAATGGGTAAGAAAATATTTACCGACTGAGGCACAATATCATCGGGCGGCTTATGGAACCCCTGATGGGCGGGAGCGGCCTTATCCGTGGGGAACTAAACCTCCTTCCGATATGGGAATTGGAGAAATTGACTTTCGGCGTTGGGACCCCGTTCCCGTTTCGGCCACCCCGGAGCTGGATAGTGCTTTTAATGTTTCCCAGCTTCTGGGAAATGGTTGGGAATGGACTTCCACTCCATTTCGACCCTTTGAAGGGTTTAAACCCTTTTCTTTTTATCCCCGTTATTCATCCCGGTTTTTTGATGATGTTCATTTTGTGTTGAAAGGGGCTTCCTGGCAAACTGAATCCCGATTGATGCGGAGGTCATTCCGTAATTGGTTTCGGGAAACCTATCCTTATGTCTATGCGGGGTTCCGGTGTGTGGAGGCCTAACTGCAAAGAGCGTTGGAGGAGGGTTAGTCTGTGGTTCTTTTCTTTAGGTCTGCCCTTCAAAATGGGACAAAGAGATGATTTTGAGAACTCCCTGTTCTGACCTTTCCGTTCGACTGATGTTGTTGGGCTCCGGCGAGCTTGGGAAGGAAGTGGCCCTCGAAGCGCAGCGACTTGGGGTAGAAGTGATTGCTGTTGACCGATATCCCAACGCTCCTGCCATGCAGGTTGCTCACCGTTCTCATGTAATTAACATGCTGGATCCACAGCAACTAGAGTTGGTCATTAGGAAAGAAAACCCCACCCTGATCGTTCCAGAAATTGAAGCCATCGCAACGGATGTTCTTCTTAAAATCGAAAATTCCTATACAGTGATTCCTACCGCACGGGCAACTCGTTTAACCATGGACCGGGAAGGGATACGGCGGCTCGCTGCAGAAGAATTAAGAATTCCAACCAGCCGGTACCGGTTCATTGAGGATCCTGAAGACTTGGAGAAAGCCGGGAAGGATTTAGGTTTTCCCTGTGTGATGAAACCAGTGATGTCTTCTTCCGGAAAGGGCCAGTCTGTGATCAGAACTTCGGGGGATTTTCTGAACGCATGGAATTATGCTATGGATGCGGGATGAGGGAAGAAACAAAAGGTCATTTTAGAGGCTTTTATTTCATTTGATTATGAGATTACCCTGTTGACGGTTCGGGCCAAAAACGGAACCTTTTTTTGCCCTCCGGTGGGACATACCCAGGTCGATGGAGATTACCGTTATTCGTGGCAGCCCCACCCCATGCCGACTGTTGTGCTTGGCCGGGCACAAGAGATTGCAGCCCTGGTGACTCAGGAGTTGGGGGGGGGGTTGGCATTTTTGGTGTGGAGCTATTTATTCAGGGTCATGAGGTTTTTTTCTCGGAGGTTTCTCCAAGGCCCCACGATACGGGTTTGGTCACCCTGATTACCCAAGATCTCTCTGAGTTTGCCCTTCATGTACGGGCCATTTTAGGATTTTCGGTTCATGATCCTGTGCTGAGGACTTCCGGTGGATCGGCGGTTATCCTCGCCGACCAGGAAGCCGTGGCTCCTTCCTACGACATTTCCGATGCCCTGGCCATGACCGGGGTTCAGGTCAGAATTTTTGGGAAGCCGGACTGCAAGCCGAAAAGGAGATTGGGGGTGGTCCTGGCCCCCGGGCCCGACCCATTTGCTGCCCGTGATTTAGCAATCAAAGCGGCTTCATTGATTAAGGTTCACTATTGATTTTTTGGTTTTCTTTTTTCTTCAACCATTTTTCTCCTCTATTCAGCATGCCTTCCTTATTAAATCGATGTTGAGAACCTTGGCAAAATCAAGGGATCTATGCTATATTCCTCCCTTCGTGTTAAAAGGGGATTAAAAAATTATTGTTTTTTTTGATAAAGGATGCGGGGAGGGATAAGATTCATTTGACTGATGACCACTTTATGAGGCTTGCTTTGGAGGAGGCCCGAAAGGCTTACCAAAAAGGGGAAGTCCCTGTGGGAGCCATTGTGGTGGTGGATGGAACGGTGGTAGGCCGTGGGCATAACCTAAGGGAAACCATAAATAACCCGGTTGCCCATGCGGAAATTTTGGCCCTTCAGCAGGCTTCTCAAGTATTAAAGCGATGGCGTTTAAACGATGCCACACTGTATGTAACCTTGGAGCCCTGTTGTATGTGTGCGGGGGGAGTGGTTTTAGCGCGGGTTAGAAAAGTCATCTTTGGGTGTTGGGATCCAAAAGGGGGTGCATCAGGGTCATTGTACGATATCCTTCGCGATTCTCGGTTAAACCATCAATCTCAGGTGGAGGGGGGAGTTTTAGAGGACGATTGCCGTACTCTGATCATGCAATTTTTTGAAGAACGAAGATCGGTTATTTCTTAAAGTGTTTTATTACCCATTTTAATCCGAGTGTGCGGAGAGATGGCCGAGCTGGTTGAAGGCGCCTGACTCGAAATCAGGTGTGGGGGAAACTCCATCGGGGGTTCGAATCCCTCTCTCTCCGCCAAGACTCCCCCTTGGGGCACTCACGTTGGCTTTTGGCAAAAAGATTTTTTATTTTAAAATTCAAGACACTTATACAGCGGGAAGTTAAGGGTTGGCTTAAAGGTATGGGCTAAACGTCAATGCCACGCATTTTCCGGAGAGATGTCCGAGCTGGTTGAAGGAGCACGATTGGAAATCGTGTAGGTGGCTAATAACTACCTCGGGGGTTCGAATCCCCCTCTCTCCGCCATTTTTTCTAAAACTGAGATTCAAAAACAAAAATCTTCAATCCGTTTGGAAAAAAATTTTTATGAAAAAAAATATAGAAATGAGGGTTTCTATATGAGGAGAAACCTTCCCTCAATGGCGATCCTAATAGAAATCCAGGTTCACAGGGATTTAACTGAGGAAAAAAGGAATGCGGGAACCTCCATTGCAATGGGTTTATCCAAAAATTCTCATCCAGGTTGGCAGTTCAAATTGAGTTCCGTCGTCGAGTCTTCTATCTAAAAGGGCCAACACCAGCCAGACTCCCACCACCACCAGCAAAATTGCAATTCCCCAAAAAACATCTTTAAGCATTTCTTTCATGAACAATCTCCTAGATAGAATGAAGTGTAAGGTTTCTCCTTTTCCCGGTCAACTAGAAAATCTCTTTTTTGGAGTTTCAAAATAAGGGTCTTCGTGAAATCGAGTGGGTAAAAATTGTTAAAAAGTGTTTAAGGTCCATACAGGGCAAGGGTCAAGTCAAAGTCATTCTGTGGTTGAAGCCTTTGAAGTATTAGAGGTTCCTGCAAAATCCAGTTCGTCATTC